>CASFNW010000007.1 GCA_949296245.1 uncultured bacterium | reverse complement strand
TAAATTAAATTAATATTTCAGGCGCAGCTTGGTTTTAATTTCTATACTGCTCGCAGAAGCTTCGCTTCTGACTTAGCATACCTCCATTGTAACGATACTTAATCGTTCCGACGGAGTCCTTGCCACATCCCGATTTTGGTGAATCAATCAGTTATCCCTTGCGCAGCTGCGCTTGCCTCTCGCAAACAACGTATTGTTTGTTCGGCAGAGTCTCTCCTCAAAATGACATTTAGTCATTTCTCGTCGACAGAGTATCCTGATTATTTATGTGGAAATTTTCTATTCAGTTTTTAAAGTACAATATCAATGCTCTATTGAGTGTAACAACAACAAATAGCACAGTCAAGAAAT
Organism: uncultured bacterium; assembly: GCA_949296245.1. Taxonomy (GTDB): domain Bacteria; phylum Cyanobacteriota; class Vampirovibrionia; order Gastranaerophilales; family Gastranaerophilaceae; genus Limenecus. The sequence goes on along the minus strand of CASFNW010000007.1, from coordinate 52,019 downwards.
AAGATTTTATTTATTACATTTTTCTGGTAACTTTTATCAAATGCCAGCCATATCTTGTTTTTACAGGGTCCGATACACCTCCTATCGGTGTAGAAAATGCGGCATTTTCAAATTCAGGAACCATTTGTCCTCTGACAAAATATCCTAAATCACCGCCTTTTTCTTTTGACGGACATTTAGAGTATTGTTTTGCAAGCTCTTCAAAACTTTCACCTTCCGTAATTCTTGATTTTATTGCCCATGCCTGCTCTTCTGTATCTACAAGAATATGCTCTGCACGGACTGTTTTATACACTTTTTCCGTATCATCATCAAATGCCGCCTGAGCACTCTGGTTGACATAAGGTATTGCAAATATTCCAAATAATGCAATAAAACAAAAAACTCTAATTAATAGATTTTTTAAACTTTTCATATAATCTCCTAATTTATATTCAAATAATAAATAAAACTTGAAATAAAAACAATTAATAAACAAGACAATCTTTATACCCTGCCGTATGCATCTTCGTATCGGATAATATCATCTTCCGAAATATAATCGCCTTTTTGTACTTCTATAATTCTCAATTCTTCATCATAAGGGTTCTGGAGAGAATGTACTGCTTTAAGCGGTATGTCTATACTCTGTCCGGCATTAAGATTATATTTTTGTCCGTCAAGAATAACAAGAGCTTTACCCTCCAATACTACCCAGTGTTCGGAACGATGATTGTGTGATTGAATGGATAGTTTTTGTTTCGGTGAAACGCTTATTATTTTAGTTAAGTAGCAGCTGCCCTGAGCAAGACATGTGTAATATCCCCAGGGTCTGAATACAGTTTTGTGGACTATTCTTGCCTCTTTATTTTCTTCTTCAAGACGGTCATACAGTTTTTTTACGTCCTGGGATTTATCTTTTCTGCAAGCCATAACCGCATCTTCTGTTTCTACAAGGATAATATCCTCCAAACCAGACACAGCTACAAGTTTTTTTGAACTGTATATGAGAGAATTTTTTAAATCGTTTGCGATTACATTACCTTCTGTGACATTTCCGTCTTTGTCTTTTTCTTTGAGTTCGTAAACAGACTGCCAGGACCCCATATCATTCCAATCCGATTCAAGTACACACATAACTGCTTTGTCGGTTTTTTCCATTACAGCGTAGTCAAATGATATGTCAGGCATTTTTTCATACACACCAAAAGGTATACTCAAATTTTCCGAGAAATTTAAATTTTCAATGTTTCTGTATATTTCAGGTGCGGTTGTCTTAAATGCCTCAAGCAGAACAGAAACTTTTCCTGCAAATATTCCGCTGTTCCAATAATAGCATCCCTCTTTCAGATACTTTTGTGCTGTATCATAATCCGGTTTTTCTACAAATTTTTCAACCTTATAGCAGCTATTATTTTTTTCTCCGGCTTTAATATAGCCGTATCCGGTTTCCGGATATGAGGGTTTTATGCCGAATGTTACTATATTCCCGTTTTCAATTGCAGGAAGAGAAGTTTTTATCGTATTTTCAAAAGCTTCTATGTCCTGAATCAAATGGTCAGACGGCAATATAACAACAGGTTCATCTTTAGCTTTATCGGAAATGCTTTTTATATAAGCGAGTGCACACGCAATTGCGGGTGCTGTATTTTTACCCATTGGTTCTGACAAAACTATTCCGTTATTTTTTATTTGTCTTAACTGAAATTTTACATCGTTTGCATGTTTAATATTTGTTATTAAAATATTTTGAGCATTAGCAGTAATATTTTCAAGTCTTTTACATGTATTTTGCAGCAGGCTGTATTTACCGTGTAGAGATATAAGCTGTTTGGGGTATAGCTCTCTGCTCAAGGGCCATAATCTGCTGCCGGAACCGCCTGCCAAAATTATCGAATACATGTATACTCCTTTAGATTTCCATAAAACTTAAACAAATTATACTTTAATAAAGTACAGATTTCAAAGATTATGGTATGATAAAAATATTCCGGCAGTTTCGAGGGATGGGAATATGTTATCAACAACTATTATCAACAGTTTTAAAAATTTAAAGATTCTTTGTATCGGCGATATTATGCTGGACAAATTTCTCTATGGCGAAGTTGAAAGAATATCTCCCGAGGCTCCTGTTCCTGTGTTTAAAATCACTAAAGAAAAATCTATGCTTGGCGGTACCGGAAATGTTATAGCCAATCTTGCGTCATTAAAAATAAAAACAATGTTCATAGGTGCTGCAGGAAATGATGAATCCTGTATTATGCTTGAGCGTTTTTTAAATGAAACAGGCTGTGAATATTCTCTTATAAAACCTCATGATTACCCGACTACAACAAAAATCAGAATGATAGCAAGCAATAATCATATTGTAAGAGCGGATAAAGAAACAGATTTAAATCTGAGTTCAGAAGATATTGAAAAACTGAAAAGTTTTGTGGATTCGGCACTGCCTAAATGTCATATAGTATTACTTTCCGATTACAAAAAAGGGCTTTTAACAAAAGAGACAACCGGCATGATTATAGAATTATGCAAAAAGCATGGTAAAAAAGTTCTCGTAGATCCGAAAGAAAAAGATTTTTCAAAATACTCGGGAGCTGATATAGTAAAACCGAATTTAAAAGAGTTTGAACTTGTAAGCGGTTTAAGGTTTAATACATCAGACGAAAATTTTAAAGAACAAATTACAGATGCTGCGCATGATGTAATGAATAAATATAATATCAACAGTCTTCTTATTACATTGAGTAAAGACGGTATGATTTTTGTTTCATCAAACAGAGATGAAAAGGCTGTTCATATTCCGGCAGAAGCAAAAGAAGTCTTTGATGTATCAGGCGCCGGAGATACATCGCTTGCTGTTCTGGGTGCATCGATTGCTGCCGGTGCTTATATAAATGATGCGATGAAGCTGGCAAATCTCGCTTCAGGAATTGTTGTCGGCAAATTGGGTACTGCCTGTGTTACCCCGTCAGAGCTCAAAAATGCTATTATCAATGAAAATGCAAAAGGTAAGCTGTCTCAGGGCTTAAAAATAATTTCTCTTGACGAGGCTGTTGAAATAGCAAAAGAATTAAAATCACAAGGTAAAGTAATAGGTTTTACCAACGGATGTTTTGATGTTATGCATCTCGGGCATATACATTCTTTTGCCGCTGCAAAAAGAGAATGCGATTGTCTTTTTGTCGGTATAAATTCAGACAAATCAGTTAAAAGAATAAAAGGCGAGCAGTTCCCTCTGCAGGATGAAAAGACAAGAGCCTATGTAGCTGCATCTTTAGAATTTGTGGATTATGTAGTCTTATTTGATGAAGACACGGCTCTTGAACTTGTAAAAAAATTACAGCCCGATGTAATAGCAAAAGAAGGTTTAAAAATTGAAAACTGGCCAGAAGCGCAGTATGTACTGTCTTATGGAGGCAAAGTTGTTGAACTTGAAAGAATTGAAGACTATTCAACAACTGCTGTGCTGAAAAAAATCGATAATTTACAAAAGAGCGGAGTTATAAATGTATAATCTAGAACAGGATTTTGAAACTATTAGCAATAATTTCCGGAAGATAAAAAAATTGTGTCCGGTTATAGAACAAGCAGCACGGGCATGTGTGAATGCAATTAAAAACGGAAATAAAGTTATGTTCTGCGGAAACGGCGGTTCTGCTGCTGATTCTCAGCACCTTGCCGCGGAACTTGTCGGAAGATACAAAATTAACAGACCTGCTCTGAACTCCATTGCGCTTACAACAGACACCTCTATTTTGACAGCTGTAGGCAATGATTTTGGCTATGATACAATTTTTGAACGACAGGTTGAAGGAATAGGGCAAAAAGGCGATATTCTTGTAGGACTTTCAACAAGCGGAAACAGCAAAAATGTTCTGCTGGCTATGGACAAAGCAAAATCAATGGGTATTACAACAATTGCTTTTACAGGTGAAAAAGGCGGAAAGATGAAAGATAAAGCTGATATTGCCATAAATGTTCCATCTGATACTACAAACCATATACAGGAGATGCATATAGCAGTCGGGCATATAATTTGCGGAATAATAGAAAAAGAATGTTCCCCGAAAATCAAAGCACTTTTTTTAGATCGTGACGGCACAATAAACGTTGATTATGATTATACATTTGAAACAGAAAAATTTGCTTTTGTTGACGGTATTTTGGACTTATGCAAACAGGCTCAGGATAAAGGATATAAGATTATTGTAATAACAAACCAATCCGGTGTTGAAAGAGGTTATTACACAATAGAGCAAATGAATGCTTTCAATAATTATATGAAAGACGAGTTTAAAAAGCACGGAATAGAAATCACTGATGTATACTGTTGTCCGTATCTTGAACACGAAGACAGAAAACCTCTTCCCGGTATGTTTTTAAAGGCAAAAGACAGATACAATATTGACATGGCAAATTCTGTTGCCGTAGGGGATAAAGAGCGAGACTCCGAAGCTGCTCTGGCTGCAGGTGTTAATGTGACCTATCTTTTGAGCAAAGATGCAAAAATATCAAAAGGTTTAATAGTTTCGTCTTTGAAGGATATCAAACTTTAGATTTTAAATATTTGAAATGTTTGAGGCAATCGGGTTGTACAGGAAACAGCAGGTCTGTTAATTTCATTCTCCTTATGCTTTAATAGCTTTTTTTGAAAATAGTTTGCTGTTATATTTCTTGCAACCGGTGTCATAATGTTGCAAGACAGCACGGATGCAGCTACTGCAGTTAATACACCAATCCCGTTTTTGCATTTTACAAAGTTTTTTTGCGCACCTTTTAACAAATTAAGCTTTTGAGTAATTTCCTCTGTAGTAACAAATCTGTCAAGTGAGGGGTTGGGATTCTGTACAGGAAGCTTATTAATCTTCTGTTCCAGATATTTTATGGAGGTATCCAGAAATGTTGAGACATTTGCTTGTAATTTTTTCCCGTTTGGCTGATTTATTTTAAAATTTCTTGTTTCATCATTAATCATTTCCAAAATATTTTTATGAGACGGCTTTTTAAATTCCGACAAAGCATCAAAAGTTTTTTTAGGCAGCACGTATGCTTTTTCAAGCAGTTTGTCGCCCGTCTTTTTTATAGTCTGGCAAATTGTATAGTACAATCCGACATTTATTGCACAGTCAGATATTTCCTGAGGGATAAGAAATTTCTTTTCTTTTTTATCTATGTTTTTGTTGCCGGCTATCATCACTATTTGTGCAAGTCCGGAAAAAAACCAGCCTACAGCACCCAGATGAATAAGAGATTTGCCGGCATCGTTCTCATATCTTTTCCAGATTCCGTTTATTATTTTGTCAAAGCAATTAACCGACGGCATTATTCACCTCCGGTTTTTTTTCTTTTTCAATATGTCTTTTAATTCTGCCTGTTAATGCATTAGTAATGATTTTTGTAAGCGGTGCGTCTATTAAAAAGTTAGTAAACACCATAGCGACGGTTGCTAGTATTGTACCGAGTGTTTTTATAACGTTATTATATTTTTGCATAAACTCTTTTTCTGTCATTTCTTTATAATAATCGGGGTTAAATTTTGGCAGAAAAATATCTCTTTTGCTTTTTCTTGTAATTGATGTTATGTATTTTTCTCCCTGTGTAATTGTAAAGCGGGAGAATTGTTTTGCTGCAGCAATACTTGCATATCTTACGATTACTCCGACAAAAGTCCCTGCTACGATTTTACCTATAGTTCTTGCTACTGATACAGCTCTGGTTTCATCATCGGCTTTTTTATTATGATAATCAATGACAGGCTGTGATACAAGAGCTGTAGCGCCCTGTATCAACCTTTGTTCGGGAGAATTAATATTCTTACCGATGCATGAAATAATTTTTTCGGCTTTGTTACTTAATATAATAGACATGTCTTGCTTACACCCAATTATATAAAGCATAGATTTAAATTTTTTTGCTAGTGCTGTTTATGAAAATTAAATAATTTTTACTCGGATGCTAAAAAACCTGCGTATGCGGCAGCAAGACCGATTATAAGACTAAATATCATATAGACAGCTCCTTGAATGATTTTTCCGTCTTTTAATAAAGTCAATGATTCACAGCTGAATGTACTGAATGTAGTCAGACCGCCCAGAAAACCTGTTGTTAAAAATAATTTTAATGCAGGAGGAAAACTTTGTGTATTTTTTAGAGTATATCCCATGATACATCCGATAAGAAAACATCCGGTAATATTTGAAATAAAAGTTCCCCATAATGCTATACCGAACAATTTGTTAGAAATATTCGTTATTAAATATCTGCAGACTGCCCCTGCTCCGCCGCCCACAAATACAGCAATCAGGTTTAGCATTTTACATCCCTGTCTAAAGCGATAAACTTAAATAATTTTAAAATTGCCTCTTTATGCCGGAAAATTTTTTGCGCACTATTGAGATACATAAGCAGTTTTATAAACCAAATATTTTTAGGTGTACCGTAGCAGAGTTTAAAATAAAGATATTTGCTTTTTAAAAATTCAAAGTACATATTTTCTCTTTTTTTAGGCGATTTGTCATGTAGATGAATTATTTTTGCTTCCGGATTTATGAATATTTCATAACCGGCTTTTCTTATTCGATATTGAAGTTCAGCTTCTTCCGCATACATAAAAAATCTTTCATCAAAAAGTCCTGCTTTATCAAGCGCTTCTTTTCTAATCATTAAGTCGGCACCTGTGATAAAGTCTACGCTTTTTGTTAGATTTTCTGTGTTTAAACCTTTATCCTTAAGACGCTTTTCATTTTTAGGAAACAAATATCTTAAAAAGAATGTTTTCAAAAACAAATCTTTTAGATTATAGTGAACCCCGTATGAATGAGTATTCTGCATATTTTCATCATATAGATTGCCCCCGCATGCTCCGATATCAGGATTCTGTTCCATAAAATCAAATAAAATTTTTACCGCATTATTTATTAAAACTGTATCTGTATTCAATAGGAAAACATATTTACAATTTACAAGCCTTAGTGCAATATTGTTACCTGCTCCAAAACCTTTATTTTCGTTGCTTTGAATAAACTTTATATCAGGGAAATTTTTTTGCAGCATCACTTCTATATTGTCGTTTGAATTATTATCAACAACATATATTTCAAAATCCACATCACGGACTTTGTCATAGAGAGATTGTATGCATTGTTTTGTTAGTTCACTTGTTTTGTAATTAACAAGAATTATAGAAACACTTCTTTTCATAATGCATTATATTAACATAAAATTTTAATATTATCTTAATATTAAAATCTTAAAATGTAAGACATTTTGCGCTATACTTGGCGTGTTAAGAAATCAGAGGCATGTAATAATATGTTATTGGGTGTAAATATTGATCATATAGCAACATTGAGAAATGCAAGAGGCGGGCTGGAACCTAATCTTATACAGGCAGCACTTATTTGTGAAAAAGCCGGTGCCGACGGTATAACAGTTCATTTAAGAGAAGACAGACGTCATACAAAAGATAATGATGTTATTGAACTTAAAAAGGTATTAAAAACAAGATTGAATCTTGAAATGGCTCTTACTGACGAAATGCAAAAAATTGCACTTGCAGTTAAACCGGAATGTGTATGTCTTGTACCCGAAAACCGTCAGGAAGTGACAACTGAAGGCGGGCTTGAGGTTGCTTCCCGTCTTGAATTTGTAAAAGATTTTGTAAAACCGCTGGTTGAGGCAGGTATTATAGTAAGTTTATTTATAGATGCGGATAAAGAACAGGTAGAAGCAGCCGCAAAAACAGGTGCTCAGTTTATTGAACTTCATACAGGAAAATACTCTGAAGCCTGGGGAACACCTGAAGAAGAATTAGAGATGAATAATCTAAAAAAAGGTGCGGCTCTTGCTCACAGACTCGGCTTGAAGGTTAATGCCGGACACGGACTTACATACGAAAATGTCCGCAGAATGCATGAGATTCCTGAACTTATTGAATTGAATATAGGTCACAACATCATTGCAAGAGCGGTTTTTGACGGATTAGAAAAAGCTGTTATTGATATGAAAGATTTGATTAAATAATCGCTGACTATTCATATCTAAGTGCTTCAATCGGATTTAATAAAGATGCTTTGTAAGCAGGATAATACCCGAAAAGGATTCCGACAATCCCTGAAAATCCAAAAGATATAAGTATCGGTGCTGCTGATATGATAACAGTCATATCAGAAAACAATCCGACTATTTTGGAGCCCAGTATTCCGACTACAACGCCTATTACACCTCCGGCAAGAGAGAGCAAAAGTGCTTCTACAAGAAACTGGACTCTTATATCCATAGCTGTTGCGCCTATAGCCATACGTATGCCTATTTCTTTTGTTCTTTCGGTTACAGACACAAGCATAATATTCATAATGCCGATACCGCCGACAAGGAGTGATACGGAAGCAATAGAACCGAGCAATATAGCCATTGTATTTGATGCCTGTTTTGCGGTTTCAAGCATTTGCGTAAAGTTTCTTATTGTAAAATCATCTTCTTTGGTTTTGCCGAGATTATGCCGTTCTCTTAAGAGTTCTGTAATTTCCTCCTGTGCTGATTCAAGGCTTTCTTCATCTCTTGCCTGAACGCTTATATGCTTAACCATTCCGGGAAAATCCGTACCGAACAGTTTTTTCTGAGCTGTCGTAATAGGAATAAGCACAGTATCGTCCTGATCCTGCCCCATACCGTTTTGACCTTTAGATTTTAAAAGACCTATAACTTTAAACGGCATTCCTCCGATTCTTATAGTTTTGTTTATAGGATCCATATCCCCGAAAAGATTTGTTGTTACTGTTGAACCAAGAACAGCGACTTTTGTGTTGTTTTTCAGGTCATCTTCTGATATACCTCTTCCTGATTCTATTTCCCACATACGAATAGGCATATACCCAGGTGTAATACCGTTTACCGTTGTTGACCAGTTCTGGTTTGAATATACAAGCTGCTGCACCTGACCTACAGTAGGTGCAACTTCAAGTACAGACGGACAGTGTTTTAGCATTGCTTCAGAATCTTTTATTGTCAAAGTAGGCTGTGTGCCGCTTCCCATTCTGACACCGCTTGAGGTAGTTGAACCTGACATTACCATAAGAAGGTTTGACCCCATTGAAGCAATATCTTTATTAATTCTTTCTTTTGCGCCTTCACCTATTGAAAGCATAATTATAACGGCGCTTACACCGATAATTATACCGAGACTGGTTAAAATTGAGCGCATCTTATTTATATACAATGAGCGGAGAGATATTTTAAAAGTAGAACCGAAATCAATCACAGTATACCCTCCGAGTTTACTTTATCTAATGAATCAAGCCCTTTCTGAACAGCATTCAGTTCATCGGAAATAATTTTTCCGTCTTTAAATCTGACTATTCTTTTGCAGTATTCAGCAATATCAGGCTCGTGTGTTACGAGTATTATTGTTTTTCCAGCAACCGCATTAAGTTTTACAAAAAACTCCATAACTTCGATGGATGTTTTTGTATCAAGATTACCTGTCGGTTCGTCAGCAAGAATAATCGGTGCATCGTTTACAATTGCTCTCGCTATAGCAACACGCTGCTGCTGACCGCCTGACATCTGGTTTGGCATGTGTGTTTCTCTTTTTTCGAGTCCGACTATTTTTAATGCTGCTTTTGCCCTTTTTATTCTTTCTTCAGGCGGAACACCTTTGTAAATCATAGGCATTTCCACATTTTCTATGGCGGAAGTTCTTGAAATCAGATTAAACCCCTGAAAAACAAATCCCAGCTTTAAGTTTCGGATTGCGGAAAGTTCGTCCATAGACATTTTGCTGACGTCTATACCGTCAAGAAAATATGTACCGGAAGTCGGCTTATCCAGACATCCGAGAATATTCATACAGGTAGATTTTCCTGAACCGGATGCTCCCATGATAGCTACAAATTCACCTTCTTCAACACTTAAAGATACGTTATCAAGCGCATTAAAAGAAGTGTCACCGGTCGGGTATGTTTTTATTAAATTTTTTATTTCTATTAAACTCATCAGAATAATCTCATCGGTCTTCTGCCCTGTACGGCTGTTTTATCCTTGTCACTTTTCTTTCTAAGTATTACTCTGTCATTTTCTTTAAGCTGATTGGATATGATTTCCGTTTTATCAGAGTCTTTTGCTCCGGTTTTGATAGTTATTCTCTGCGGTTTATTGTCTCTTATAACCCAGAGTCCCTGATCTTTATATTTTTTGCCGCCTGTGATTTCTGTCGGGGTAAATTTAAGGGCATCTGTCGGAACACAAATAACATTTTCGCTTTTGTTTGTAATTATTGATGCGTTTGCTGTCATACCCGGAATCATTTTTTGATCTTTGTTGTCTACATCTACGATTACTGTATATGTAACTACGTTAGATACTGTTGTTGGCGCAATACGTACTTCCGTAACTTTTCCGTGAAAAACAGCATCAGCATAGCCGTCAAGAGTGTATTCAACCTCCTGGCCTTTTTGAATTTTACCGATATCAGCTTCAGATACATTTACTTCAATCTGCATATTTGTTAAGTCCTGTGCCACCTGAAATAACGTAGGAGTCTGAAAGCTTGCAGCAACTGTCTGACCTACATCAACAGCTCTTGAAACAACTATTCCGTCTACAGGAGAAACGATTTTTGTATATTTCAAATTGGTTAAGTTGTTGTTTAAAGTTGCATTTGCCTGATTTATTGTACCCTGTGCAGCTGCAAGCTGGGCAAGGTCTGACTTGTAAGTAGCTTCGGCTAAATCTAAATCGCTTTTTGCAACATAGTTTTTTGAATAAAGTTTTTTATATCTTTCATAATTTTTCTTGTCATAAGCAAGCATAGCCTCTACTTTTGCTTTGTTGGAGCGTGCCGCTACAAGGTCACCTCTTGCTTTATCAACCTGTGCCTGAAATAACGACGGGTCAATCTGTGCCAGCAGCTGTCCTTTTGTGACTTTTGAGTTATAGTCAACATAAATTTCTTTAATCATGCCTGATACCTGAGAGCCGATATCAACGGTATTTACAGGGTTTACAGTACCCGAAGCTTCTACTGCTTCTATTATTGTTTTTCTTTTTACAGGTACAGTCACATAGTCCGCTGCGGGATTCTTTTTCAGAAAGAGTGCAAATCCGCTTACGAAAATAAGTGCTGCTATTATTGATATTGCTATTGTTACACGTTTGTTCATCTTACCCCCATGGATTTTTGGAATTGTTCTTTTGCAACGTTATAATCAAATACCGCCTGAACAAAAGCAAGCTGTGCATTATTGTAGTTTGTCTGCGCCTGCTGCAATTCTATGAAATTGCCCAGCCCTACAGTATATCTTCCGTCTGCAAGTTCGAAGTTTTCCAGAGTTTGTTGTACTTTTTCCGCCATTTTGGGAATTTTTCTCTGCAATACAACCATATTAGTATAGTTGTTCTGAACTTCAAAATATATATTTTTCTTTGATAATTCAATATTTTCTTTTGCAAGGTCTAAGTATGAATGGCCCTGATCAAGGTTGTATTTTATTCCCATAATATTTAAAGTCGGAAGACTCATGTTCACACCGAAATTGAACCCCGTATTTGAAACTTCGCTGTTTTTTCTGTAATTGTATCCGGCACTTACATTTATTACCGGCATATATTGTCTTTGGATAACTTTTAAGGATTCTTCCTGAACTTTTTCCACCATCATAAGTGATTTTAAGTCAGGTCTGTTTTCATAAGCTTTTTCAATAGCTTCATTTACAGGTAAAATTAATGGCTTAAATTTGTAATCCTGTAAAATATCCTGTTTTTCAATTCCAGATGTAAGAATTGCTGCCTGTTCATAATCTTTATCACCGCTTTTTTTCACATAAGAGACCTGTACATTATTTGTCTGCGGTTTTTGTGTACGTTTAAAGTTAAAACTTTCCGTATTTTTCAAATTATATTGAGGAGCATCTGTCAAAAACATTGCATTATTAAGATTGATAATTGCCTGATCGTATCTCCCCTGTGCTTCAAGAAGAGATATCTCAGCATCTGTCAGATAAACCTGTGCGTTAACAACATCGATTTTTGATTTTAGCCCCTCTTGAAAAAGAGCGTTTGTTCTTTCGTAGTTCAATTTATTAATACGAACCGAGCGTTCATAGACATCCTGATTTGCCAGTGCGGCAAGCGCCTGAAAATAAGCCAGTTTTACATTATAAACCGTATTTAAAATAGTATTTTCCAAATCATAGCCGACAGATTCTTTGTTGTACTTTTGCATGTTAATACGTGCAATTGTTTTGCCAAAATCCCAGATAAGCTGGTTAACACCAAGATTTAACTGATAATAATTGTTGCTGTTTGAAGTACTTCCGCCCTGATTATAGAAACCACCGCCGTGTCCGGAGTTTCTGTTATGCTGGGAGGTAAATCCTGTACTGGCTGTAATATTCGGGAAATATTCGGATTTTGCTATACCTACTTGTGAATGTGCAATATCTTTTTGTGTTGTATAGATTTTAATATTAGGGTCATTTTTTAGCGCTATGTCAATACAATCTTCTAAAGAATATTCAACATATTCATTTTTTTGTGCAGACATTTGAACAGCAGGAGTTGTATTTTGCTGCTGTTTTTTCTCTACTTTTTGCTGCTGCTTTTTATTCTTTTTAAACGGAAGAGAAAAACCGTATGCCATCGGGCAAAAATTTGTTACGGCGAATGATAAAACCAGAAATAGTGCTGTTATTTTAATACGAAGAAAATTTTTCAATTTGATTTTTTCAACCTTTTAGACATAATTTTATTTAAATATCCTTTGTTTTAAATCATCTTATTATCTTAATTTTTTGTATCTTTAAAATCAGTAGCTCTTTCGGGCTATTTAAAAGACTCATAAAATAATAATTTGTTTTACAAAATATTTAACGATTAAGATTATTTTTTGTTCATTTTATAAATTTTGTAAAATGAAATAGCAAAAAGGTAGAAAAAATTTTTTTATATGCAAACATATAAAAAAGGATATTTTTTATGTTTTCTGTTTCTTTAAATAATAATTTTTTATCTAAAAAATCTTCTAACATTTCGTTCAAAAGCGATATGAATGCTGTAAGGTATGTTATTGTTGACGGAGTTGTTACTGATGATAAAAAAATTATGGAAGATGTTACAAAACAGCTTGTTAAGTCATTAAAAACTTCAAATGCAGATAATCTTGATTTGCGTAAATCTGTAAAACAAGCAATACCTGAGTATTATTGGATTGAGGGCTTTCAGGCGACAAAGTTTTTGAAACTTGATTTAATCGGCAGAGAGTTTAATATAATTCTCGGAGATTCTGCTGCTAAACTAAAACATATATGGGAACAGGCAGGAGTATCACTGGCTGACAAGAAAAAACAGGCCGGCGATGTTATTAGAAGATTAATATATGATAAAACCTCAAAACATATTGCAATAGATGCTATTACAGAAAATGTAAAAGGAAAAATAAAATATATTGCAAAACGAATTTTTATTACGATTTAACGGATAGTTCTTTTTTAGCCTCTTTAAGAGACAATTTTGTAATTAAGGATTTTTTGTTTTTCTTAAAAATATCTTTGCTGTATATAGCGATATAATACTCTTTTTTATCGGAAATATTGTTAAAGATAAGATTTTGTGTGATTGGTTTATTAAATTTTAACGGACTGAAAAGTTTTATGGAGTCTTTGTTCTGAGGTGCATAGTGTGTTCCCTTAGAATCAATGAGTTCTATATATACAGCCTGACTCAGCATTGATTTGTTTTTAACCTTTACAGATAATTCAACAGTATTATTGTTTTGTATAATTTCACAGATTTTGAAATATAATCCTTCCGAAATTATTTCACTGCAGCTTACATTGGAAACAACTCTTTCTTTAGCCGGCGCTGGCAGGCAATACACAAGAGATAAACATAAAACAAGACCTATAAAAAACAATTTTTTCATATTATTAAATTCTATGGATTTTTTAAAATCATGTCAATGCGCTAATCAGAGGGTATTTCATCGAGAACTTTTCTTGTCGCTATAGGTTTTCCTTTTTCGTTATAAGCAGTATCACCTATCCAGTGTGCTTTTAGTTTTCCATCTTTTGTATAAGCGTATTGCTCATCTTCGGAAATATATAGTGCAATTGAGACAAGTTTTCCTGATACTGCGCTGTATTTTCCTATTTTATAAGGGTATTTGCCTTCCTGCTGTTTATTATCCACATCTATTGCCACAAGATATCCGCTTGTAGAATAGTAATATGCATATTGAGGTCTGTCATCATACACTACAACATAGCCTTTTACCAGACCTTTTGCAGTTTCAAAACCCATTACATAGCGATTTTCAGGCTGGATATTTTCTTTTATTGCTTTTCTGTTCTCATCATTATTTTCATCACGCAAATACGGCATTATTTCTTTTTTATCCAGTATTAAATCCAGACCTTCAAAAGCCAGCTTTCTTGCTGACTCTACTGTATAAACAACACCTCCTTGAAGCATCGTTTCAGATGAAAAAGCAGGCAGTGTGCTAAACAGCAATAATAAAAATAAAATAAATCTTTTCATAGTTTTTATGATAACACTTCTTTGAAGAATTTTCTTGTTAAATAAAACAGTAAATAATAGGAAAAAAGAAGTATATTAATTTGTAATATCGGTAAAACCTGCGTTTTTTGCAATAAAAACCAGATGATAGCAGCCGGTACAAAACAAACAGTAATATGCAGAATTTTTTTGTACGGAACTTTCCACTCAAACTGCGGCAGAGTAACTGTTAAAGTCAAAACAAAATATAAAATATTTGAGCTTAATGCAGCTATTCCTACCCCGATAAGTCCGAGTTTCTTTATTAGGAATATATTTAAAATCAGTCCGACAACTGCTGATAAAACTTTTAAAACCGTTAGAATATAGGTCTTGTTGGCAAGATGATATTGAATACTCGTGTAGTCCGTAAAGCTTAAAAACAATGCAGCGAGTGCAAAATAAGGCAAGAGAATATAGGCTTCAATATACTGCCGGTTTGCAAAAAGATATAAAATATCTTTGGAATACAGGCATATAACAGCAACAATCGGTACTGATATCATAAGATAGTATCCCGTTAGTCTTGAGATGACCGGACGGACATCTATTTTATCTTCATAAAGATTAATGATTCTGGGTACGGCAGCTATTGTAATAATTGCAAATAAAGTCATTAACAAAGGGAATGTCATACTGTATGCAACACCTACAAATCCTGCATTTTTCAGTCCGTGATAATGTGTTGTTATAAATTTGTTGCTTTGATTAATGGCCCACAGGCTTATTGCAGCCACGGCAATAGGAATACCGTAAATAAATACAGATTTAATCATTTTTAAATTCGGCAATTCAGACCTGAGATATGAAAGTATATCTGTCTGAAAAATAAGCATTATATCTATCAATGTAATTGATACTGACATACCCAGAAGTATAGACATTGCACCCAGATGAAGATATTTTATTATCAAAACGGAAAAAAATATTGTAAGTATCTGGTTTACTATTGTAGATATAGTAAAAGCACCGGGTTTTATTTGTGCTCTTAATACCTGAAACAGCAGAGCCCGTATTGCGACCGGAATAATTAATATCAGAATAAAAATGAAAGCTTTTGGCGGAATATTAAAATATTCGTAAAATTTTTGTCTGAAAATAAAACATAAGGCGTACATCACAGTCAGGTTAGATGCAAGCACCAGAACAAGTGTTGAAAGATACTTTGGAATTTGATTGCAGAGCTCGTTTTGTCTAAAAAATCTTAATCCAGCAAGTCCTATCCAGTCGGAGAACAATATACATAAAAAACTTAATACCGCCAGAGATATAGTGTAAAGGCCGTACTCGGAAGGGGATAAAAGATTTGTATAAACCGGTACAATTACTGCATTGCCCAATAACCCGAAAATTTTTGACGGTGCATATTTTAACATATCCTTAAAGATATGCTTTACAGGCAGTTCCACTTCTCTTATATACTTGTCTATTTCTTGTGTCATTATTTTACAGTGCTGATTGTTATTTGAATTATATCATGTTTTTTTTTAACAAATATAATAAATCCTCCTCATATACCTTTACTTGGTAAAAAAAAACATTATTATAAAATTATGAAAAAGTTTTTTTTGCTGTTTTTATCTTTTATATTTTTCACCACACTTGCGCCTGCAATTGCTGATGATGCAGATTTTTGGGATGAGCCTATGAAAGTTGATCAGGCTGCTAAAAATCAGGAAAAAGCAGTTACCAATCAGGAATTTGAAAAAGTAATGAAATTCTTCGAAAAAAAGAAGAAAAAAAAGGAGGAAAAAAACCGTCCAAAAGGTGCTCCAATAGGTCCGCAGATTCAAGAGGGTATGCAGGCTCCCGATGCTAATGCTTTTAAGGTTACTTATGAAGAGTATCCTACAGTTATGATTCCGGTTACTCTCGTAACACCGAATCTTACAGAAATTCCGCCCGGTTATTACAGAATTCTTTCTGTAAAGAACGGTAATGATTATTATTTAAATTTTTATCAGGGAAATGCACTTATTGCAAAGGTCGCAGCAATAAACACAGGCAACGACCACAATCAAAAATCTCTTAACTATGCCAAAGTAATACCTGTTGACAACGACATGTATATGAATGTTATTTATGGAGATATTGACTGCAATATAGAAGCAAGATTGGTTATTAAAAAATAGTCTTGTTGTTCTTATTGATAATATTATTTTTCTCTGCGTTCAAAATGACGGATATAGAATTAGCAGCGAAGCTGCACATGAAGTTTTAATCTGTAGGTCGGATTTACAAATCCGACAAAATTATTTGTCTGCATAGTCTTATCTCGAATTTTTTTCGGACTATTTTCTCCCCACAAAATAGTTATTTATTGATACAAAAAAGAGTTAATGAAATTTTCATTAACTCTTTTATATATTTACAAAGTTATTAAACTTCTACATATTCTCTTAAGCGTTTGCTTCTGTTAGGGTGTCTGAGTTTTCTCAGTGCTTTTGCTTCGATTTGTCTGATACGTTCTCTTGTAACACCGAAGAGCTGTCCGACTTCTTCAAGAGTTCTTTGTCTTCCGTCATCCATACCGAAACGAAGTCTTAAAACATCTCTTTCACGAGGAGAAAGACCGCTTAATACTTCTGCAAGATCTTCTCTTAAAAGTTCGTGAGCAACTGTTTTAACAGGAGCATCAGCATCTTTATCTTCAATAAAGTCACCGAGTCTTGAATCTTCTTCTTTACCGATAGGTGTTTCAAGTGAAAGCGGTTCTTGCGCTACTTTTATGATTTCTCTCAATTTGGAAATAGAAATATTCATTTCCTGAGCCAGTTCGTCTTCGGTCGGCTTTCTTGAAAGTTCCTGAGCCAGTTTTCTTGTAACTTTTTTCAATTTGTTAATTGTTTCAACCATGTGAACAGGAATACGGATAGTACGAGCCTGATCAGCGATAGCTCTTGTGATAGCCTGTCTTATCCACCATGTTGCATATGTAGAAAATTTATAACCTCTTTCGTGGTCAAATTTTTCTGCCGCACGGATAAGACCGAGGTTGCCTTCTTGAATAAGGTCTAAGAACAGCATGCCTCTGCCTACATATTTTTTTGCAATAGAAACAACAAGTCTCAGGTTTGCCTGTACGAGTTTTCTTTTTGCAATAGCGCCTACGTTGCCGCCTTGAATAATTTTTCTTGCAAGGTCGATTTCTTCATCAGCAGTCAAAAGTTTAATGCGGCCTATTTCTCTTAAATACATTCTGACAGGGTCATCTAATGAAACACCTCTGGGAACTGCAATTTGCTGTTCGTCATCAGAATCCATGTCGTCTGAAGATTGCATATAAATTTCATCAGCTGCAACTGAGCTGGATTTTCCGATAATAACATCTATGCTGTCTGTTGTTATAGTTTCGGGTTCGCTAAATAAATCATCACCTGCTGTATCATCATCTTGAAGTTCATCTTCATCGATTATACTAACGAGTGATTTGTCTGACATTCTTTTTCTGCTCATTAATTGTCTCCAGTTCTTAGCTTGTTTTTATTTTTTAAAAATTCTTTCAGTTGAATTTGCTGTTCAATAGCTTTTATGTCATCATCATTTACTTCTTTGTATTGTGAGCGTAAATGACTTTTGAGTTCCTTTTCCTTAAAAGCATTAATAGTTTCAATGTTTTCATTAATAGCTATTTTAAAATCTTTCTCCGATAAATTCTTAAAGCTTTCGGATAGGTATATCAAATCTGTGATTAACTCTTTGACTTCATAGTCCTCGGCAAATTCTGTGTACAGGGTTTCGATTAATTCTTTAACATTATTTATCCGTTGGGACAATTTGTCAATTGTATTTTTTACAATTATTAACGTATTATTTGTAAATTCAATTTCCTTTAATATATTATTTAATGTTTGAATACTATAAGTGCTTTCAGTTACTAAATACATCGACAATAAATTTTTTTGCGCTTTTTCTGAAATATTTAAAGATTTCTTTACAATTGGTGCAAGTTTATTGTCAGTCTTGGATTTTGGAGTATAAGTGTCAAAATCACCATTCTTTATTGATAGTTTAAGCTCTGTTTTCAGGGTGTTTTCATCAATTTCCAAACGAGAAGCAACAATTTTTGTATATTCATCTCTTACTATATTATTATTTATTTCGGTAAGGTAAGGCATTACTTCTTTAACAATGGCGTTTTTTTCTACCGGCGTCATCCCTTTTTTGTATGATTTAAGTATGCTTTCAATTTGAAAATCTACTAACAATGGTGCCTTATCAAGTATTTGACGGTACGCTTCAGCACCGTTTTCTCTAATAAATTCGTCAGGATCCTTACCTTCCGGCGGTACGACCACACGCAATTCACAGGAATATCTGTCAGATGCATTTGATATAGCGGAAAAACTTTCATCAAATTGTTTTATATTACCCAAGCCCGCAAAAGCTTCTTTTATAACTTCTGCTCCGCGTTTTGTTGCCATTTGCCCGGCTTTGTCCGTATCAAAAGCCAGATATATTTTTCGTGACGGTGTGTATCTGGATATCAATTTTACATGGCTGTCAGTCAATGCTGTTCCGCATGCGCCTACTGCATTTTTTACTCCGTTTACCTGTGCTGAAATTACATCAAAATAGCCTTCCATTATTACTATGGAATCATTTTCTTTGATTGATTCTTTTGCCTGATAAAGACCGTATAATATATTGCTTTTGTTGTATACAAGAGTATCCGGAGAATTCAGATATTTAGGATTTTGCCCTGCTTCTATAGCCCGTGCTCCGAATGCAACAATGTTGCCCTTTTCATCAAATATAGGGATTGTAATTCTGTTTCGGAATCTGTCGATGTATCCGGGTTTGTTTTCTCTTTTTATAATAAGTCCTGCTTTTTCCAGAATATCTTCCGGATATTTTCCTTTTAAATACTGCTGCAGACCGTCGTATGAGTTTGGGGCAAAGCCGAGCATGTAGGTTTGTATATTTTTGTCATTAATTTCTCTGCCAGAGATATATTTATATGCTTCGGAACTTTTATTTTCCAGAAGCGTCTTTTTATAAAATTCTGCTGCATCTTTCATGCAGGTGTAAATCTGTTCTTTTATATCTTTATTATCATTTGCCTTTTCAAAACTTTTAGGCAGTTCAATACCCAGTATCTCAGCCTGTTCTTTTACCACTTCATGAAAAGA
This sequence comes from uncultured bacterium, assembly GCA_949296245.1. GTDB lineage: Bacteria > Cyanobacteriota > Vampirovibrionia > Gastranaerophilales > Gastranaerophilaceae > Limenecus. The sequence continues at coordinate 32,355 of CASFNW010000007.1, read as the reverse complement.
TTGGTTGTTGATTTTCATAAGAAAACTCAAAACATCTCCACCTTCGCCGCAGCCAAAGCATTTATAAATCTGTTTTGCAGGGCTGACACTAAAGGATGGTGTCTTTTCGTTGTGAAAAGGACAGCAGCCCCAGTAATTTCCGCCGGATTTTTTCAGGATAACATATTTTGAAACAACATCTACGATATCCAGTCTGTCTTTAATCTGTGTTACAACATCTTGATAAGTTAAACCATTCATATTAGTCAATATTATAACATAAGGAATTTAGCGCGTATGTATTGCTTTTTTATATACGATTTTAACGAAATTTAAAATAAGTGTATTTTGGACTTTTCAAAATAAAAAAGATATGTTAATATTCTTAATACAATTTTTACAGACTAGGCAATTTCTTTTTCCCAAATGTTTTTATATAAGTGTGAAGGTATAAAGAAATTGTGTGTGAAAGGAAGTCTATAGAATGATGGAAGTTATCTCTCAGTTTTTTGAAGAATTGGTCGCAGGTCTTTATGAAATGGCTCCTGTATATGTATGTGTAGAATCAGAAAATTATAATAAGTATTAATCTATTCTGATTTGGGGATTTTTATTTGTTAATAACATTCAGGTTTGTATGCCTTTTTGTTTTACGTTTTTTTATGTATAATATTTATGCGGAATTTAAAACGTAAAGTGAGTTTTTATGGGTCAGACATTGAATGTTATTATCATTGATAAAGAAGAAACATCAAGAAATATCATAAAAAATTATTTATCTCCGTTTGAGGATATAGCTGTTATCGGAGAATTTTATGATTTCGATTTGGGATATGATTTTGCAAAAGACAAAGGCAAATGTCTTGTCTTTATCGATGTATCTCAGGAACAGGACAGAGCACTCACTCTTATAAAGAAACTCAAAGAAAGCAATAAAGATACGTTTATTGTTGCGCTGTCCGCAAAAACATCTACTGAAATGATAATAAAAGTGATGAGAGCAGGCGCAAAAGAATTTTTGAATAAACCTATAATCCAGTCGGAATTTACAGAAACGCTTAATGAATTAAAATCAGAATTTGAGAATACTGAAGCTTCAGAAACATGTAAAATAATTTCTACTTTTTCAAATAAAGGCGGTATAGGAAAAACATCTATTGCTGTCAATCTTGCAGTTGAACTTGCTCAACTTTCTAAAGAAAAAGTTGCATTAATAGATTTAAATTTACAGCTTGGCGATGTTGCTACATTTTTGGATATGAATCCGCCTTTTGCAATGGATTATATAGCTAATAACATTAACAACTTAAATGAAGAAGATTTGTTAAAAGCAATGTCTAAATATAAAAATACAAGTTTGTATGTAATTGCAGATCCTTTAAATATCGATAATTCTCAGGATATTACAGCAGAACAAATTAAAAATATTCTGGCAGTTTTAAAGAAAACTTTTTCTTATGTTGTTATTGATATAGGTACAAATATAGATTCAAAAACAATAGCAGCGCTTGATAGCAGTGATTTGATTCTTCTGATTGCAATTGTAAATCTTCCGGCTATCAGAAGTACACAAAGATGCATGGATTTGTTTAATAAGCTCGGGTATTCAAATGATAAAATTAAGCTTGTACTGAATCGTTACATGGAAAACGAAGATATAAAAACATCTGATATAGAAGAAGTTGTGAAACAGAAAGTTTACTGGAAAATACCTAATAACTATCTTACAATGATGTCAGCTATTAATAAGGGTGTTCCTGTAAATGAAATAAATTCCGAATCTAACATAGCGATAAATTATAAAGACTTTGCTTCAAAAGTATCTGATTATTTAATTACGCAAAAATTTAATAAAAATTATGGAAAAAGAGAGTTAAAAATATAGTGGAGAAGAGATGTCATTAAGAGATAGATTAAAAAGTAAAAAAGAATCAAAAGCTTCAGCACAGCGCGGTGAATATATAATTTCCATAGCAAAAGTTTCCAATGCAGTAAATAAAGTAAAAAATCCTGCTGATCTGGGTAATATTGTAAAAGAATTTTCAAAATTTTTAAATACTCTTGAAGCTCAGAATGCACGTATAGTTTTTAGCGGTGATTTTGATTTGGGACAGAGAACACTTTTAAATTGTATTTTGGGCGGTTTTTTGGAAGACGGTTCCGCAAAGCTGATTAAAGAAGCTTCTGTTGATGAAACTGATGAAAATAACAGAGAAAAGAAAGAATCAAAAATAAGCAAAAGAAGAAAAACAATAAGAGAACGTCTCGCTGCAAAAGCAGAAGCTGAATCAGAAGATGAATAATCTTTGGGAATAATCTTTATTTATGTGCTTTTTCAAAATCAAGTAAATATTTTTTTGCATCTGTACCCAGAGCAAAATTACCTATTTTGCCGTTAGAATTTACTATTCTGTGACATGGAACAATTATGGGTATCGGATTTTTTGCAAGAGCAGAACCGACAGCCCTGTATGCATTTGGACTGTCTATCATTTGAGCCAGCTCTTTGTATGATTTTGTTTGACCGTATCTCACAGACAAAAGTGCATCGTAAACTTTCTTTTGAAATTTAGTTGCATTATCAAATTCAACCGGTATATTAAATCTGAATAACCTGCCTTCAAAGTAGGCTTCTAGCTGATCTATAACTTCATAATTAAATGCAGAACATTCGAAATCATTTCTTGCGCTTACTAATTGTATTTTCTTAAGAGCATAATCTGTAGAAAATATTTTTAAAATGCCTATGGGGGATTTATAAAAAGCTACTTCCATAATGCAATTATATATTTTTTTTATACTTTGTCAATTTTTCATAAACAAAATTTTAATTTATTACTATAAATTTTTGAATTTGATATAATGAATTTTGTAAGTTCTAAAGTTGGAGATTTATATGAGTACAAAAATTTCGGTAGTTATTCACACTTTTAATTGTGAAAGTATTTTAAGAGATTGCCTTGAAAGAGTAAAAGATTTTGATGAAATTGTAATTTGTGATATGTATTCAGATGATAAAACACTTGATATTGCAAAAGAATATGGTGCTAAAATCGTTATGTTTGAAAGGTGCGGTTATGTGGAACCGGCAAGAAACTTTGCAATACAAAGTGCCTCTAATGACTGGGTATTAGTCATAGATTCCGATGAATGGGTTAAAGAACCGCTGAAGAAACAAATCAGGGAATTTGTAGAAAATCCAGGTGAATATACAGCCGCAAGAATAGGACGCAGAGGTATAGATTTAAAAAAAACCAGACCGGATGATATGGTACTTCATAAACCCGAATATATTATAAGACTTTTCAGAAAAGATGATGTTGATTGGCCGGCGGAAGTTCATAGTACACCTGTTATTAAATCCGGTAAAATTTACGATTTTCCGTATACAAATGAAGGTTGTGTACTTGATCATGTACAGGATATGTCTATTCATGAAATCATAGACAAATTTAATAAATATACTGATTTTGAAGTAGAAAAACTTGCCAGAAAAAATAAAAAAATAAATATATATTATACTTATTTTCAATCAATCTGGCGTACATTTGAAATGTTTTTTAAATCAGGATATAGAAGTGGTGTAGATGGCTTTATCTGGTGTTCATTTATTGGATTTTACAAATTTTTGTCACGTGTTAAATATTATGAATATTTGAAAAAAAATAAAAAATAAATTGATTTTGAAGATGTCTGATGAGGCCTCGCTTGTAGAAGTGTACACGGAGTGCGAGTGACGCCAAGTCTATCATTTTACGAAAGTGACCCCATGCACTTGTTGGCTGTGCCAGACTTATTGTTAAACAACGAACTTGTTTATTGCACAGGTTCAACAAGTAGTCGGAGTCAGTTGACTATATGAAATATTTGCCATAAAGATACCGGATTGTTTTTTCTTTGTCAATTATAAATCAATCTGTAATTTAATTTGTGTATGTTTAAAAAAACAACAAATATGGAATTATAACAATTAGGATAGGTTTTTTGATATGTTCGTGAGGTATATATGGAACGGATAAAAAAAATTTTTACTTATGCCTTTGTTATATTATTAGCTTTTTCTTCTTCTGCAATTGCGTCCGGAAATGCCCAAATAAAAGCGCAGATGTACAGTGCAATCAAAAACAGTCCTTATTTTTCTACACAAAAAGTTTTTATTGATAAATTTGTGCAGCAATTGGATACTCTAGGCTTTAATTTGAACAATGCACAATGGATAGCTGTTGATGATTATCTTTTTGCTGATAACAAGAGTTTTAAGCAAATAGATAATGTTTATTATATGGTATACAAATCTAAAGATGATGCAATAATCGGGCTTGTTCGCTTTAAATGCAAAACCCCTCAAAACGGTGGGTTTAAAAAAATAGAAACGTACAATTATAAAAAGTATAATTCGAGACTTGATGTTGATATAAACAAGTTTAATTTGATAGAAGAAACAGCCTGTGAAATTTAGTTAAATTAATATATACTTGTAACACTTTTTTCTTTTTCCTATGATTTTAGATGAAACTCATAAGAGAATGGAATTTTATATGCATAAAATTATTGAAGAAGCTCAGGAAAAAGTTCAGGAGCAATTTAAATATGTTGATAAAATAAAAGAATATAACCAGAACAAGGTTTTACAGGCATTCAGAAAAAATAAAATTGGTCTTGAGCATTTTGCTACGGTAAGCGGATACGGGCATGATGATATGGGGCGAGAAGTATTGGACAGAACTTTTGCCGATGTTTTCAATACAGAATCTGCAATTGTGCGCAATCATTTTGTGTCAGGTACACATGCAATAGCCTGTGCATTATTTGGCAATTTGCGTTACGGAGAAAAACTTGTATCTGTAGTCGGTACTCCATACGATACAATGGAAGAAGTTATAGGAACAAGAGGCGACTATCGTGCTTCTTTAATGGGACATGGTGTATTGTACGAAGAGATACCTCTTGTTAATAATATGTATGTTGATTTTGATAAACTAGAAAAAGTCATTGATAAATCCGTAAATATGGTAACAATCCAGCGCTCCAGAGGCTATTCAACACGAAAGTCTCTTGATATTGAAACAACAAAAAAAGTTATAGATATAGTAAAGTCAAAAAATTCAAATTGTATTTGTTTTGTTGACAACTGTTATTGCGAATTTGTTGAAGAACAAGAACCTCTGGAAATAGGCGCAGACATTGTTGCCGGTTCTTTGATAAAAAATCCCGGAGGCGGAATCGTCGAAACAGGCGGATATATTGCAGGTAAAGAAGAATATGTGATGCAAGCAGCATATAGACTTACTGCACCAGGAATAGGTCCTGACGGCGGTGCTATGCTTAACCAGACAAGATTAATATTTCAGGGATTATTTATGGCACCATCTATTGTTGCAGATGCTGTTAAAGGTTCTATACTTGCGTCACAGGTTTTTGAAGACATCGGGTTTATTTCTACACCAAAGCCTTATGAAAAAAGAACAGACCTTATACAAACGATTGAATTCAGTAAACCAGAGCCTTTGCTAGCTTTTTGCAAGGCTTTGCAGCATAATTCACCTATTGAGTCATATCTTACGCCTATACCGGATGAGGTTCCCGGATACGATGACAAATTGATTATGGCAGGCGGCAGCTTTATAGAAGGCTCTACGATTGAACTTTCGGCCGACGGGCCGATGAGACCGCCTTATGCAGCCTATATGCAGGGCGGCTTGAATTATGCACATGTAAAAATCGCATTAGACGGAGTGCTAAAAGAACTGGGCTTATAAAAAAACACCTTCCTTTATGACAAGGAAGGTGTTTTTTATTATTTATTGATTATTTTATCTGACCTGAGTTTAGAGTTTTAATTATGTCGTTTGTGATATCAGTTGTTCCGTACAAAGCGTTATTGCTGGTCAGGATAAGTGCATATACACCTTTTTTACCTTCAGCATCGATTGCTTTTTTAACATCTTTTTCTAAACCTTGCAGAGCAGATATTTTTTCTTTCTGCAGTGCATCCATTTTTGATTTCAATTCTTTTGCATATTTATCTTCACGTTTTTTTCTTTCCGCATCCGTCGTTGCAGCTACTACACTTTTTTGTGCATCAACAATAAACACTCTTATTGCAGCTTCTTTTTCTTGAATAGATTTGTTGATAACTTCTGTTTTTTTATAACCTTTTAATACTTTATCAAGGTCAACTGATGCATATTTATCAGCAGCAAAAACAGGTGTACTAAATGCAAGAATAGCAAGTAAAGTTAATAATTTTTTCATCAAATTCTCTCTTTTCTTTTTCTTTTTCTTTTTATCTACAGATTTTAGTCTAGATTAACATATTTATTAAAATTAGTAAATAAAAACAAATCGGGATTTATATCGCAGTTTACACTAAAATAAGTCTGAAAATGTCATCCTTGTATATGTTGTAGCCGTCATTCTGAGGCTTTAGCCGTACCCGAATGGCATCCTGATATGTACGGCTCGTACCTCGCCTACATCTCAAGCAAGAATCTTTTGTTGTTATAGATTCTTCAGTGTTTCACTCCTTCAGAATGACGCATGAAACATGTCATTCTGAAGCATCGAATGTGCTTTGTTACAATGATAGTGCTGTATTCAGAATCTTACCAATCTGATATGTATATCAAAAGCCGCTAAGATCCTGAATTTGCTTCGCTCTTCAGGATTATATGTTACATAATTCGATGACAGAATTACGTAACATATACTAGGATGACATATACGGAATGATGGGGTTATTATAGTATCAGCGGCAATTTGCTATATAAATCTCCCCAAATTAAGAAGTGTAAATTAAAGTTTTGTTTATGTATAAAAGGAAATTGTTATATATTAAAATTTTTGTATCTGTTTTTAGAATAGCTCAGGAGGAAAAATGATAAAGTCCATTACGTTTTCATCAAACAATAACATTTCATTTGGTAAAAGAGATATTATTACATATAAAAAGTTGAAAAAAGAACGCCCTGACACTTTGGACAATATTACAGTCGGTGATGTTGTGATTATGAATAATCAGGAAGTTTTAAATAAAAAATTAGATATGAACATAAAAATCAATCTTGCAATACTGGAATCACTTGTTGATATAGGATATGTTTCAATAGGGCTTGATGAATATCTGGAGCACCCTAAGGCAAGATTAGATAAATTACGCAAAGAAGAACATGACTTATTTTATAAAGCATAAATTATATTCATATAAAATAAAGGAGCTTATATGAAAATTTCTAAAATAAATTATAACTACTGTCCAATAAACCCAAAATCTTTTAAAGGAAATATTGATCCTGAATATATAGGTTTAATAAGCCGTAAAGTATCAAATGTTGCTATGGATATCAAATCCGTAAATGAAAAAATTGATGAATCAAAGCGCAAAGAAGATATAATTATCCAACAAAACAAAGATATTTTAACAGCGCTATATTTAATGGCTGTTCATACCGATATTTCTGCACATAATAAGCCATGGGTGCAACAGATACAAAAATTAGCCGAAAAAAATAACAATGCCTAACAATCAAGTTTGTGTGAAGTATCGATATTCAATTTCTCTTTTATTTCAGCAACTTCATAAGTAAGCCTGTTTAACTGGCATTTAACAGGGTCGGGCAGCCTGTTATGCTGCAGTTGTCCGTTTACCATTACCCTTTGATGTACAACTCTGCCCGGGATACCAACAACTGTAGAATCAGCAGGCACATCATCAACAACAACAGAACCGGCACCGATGCGGGAATTTTTACCGATTCTAAGATTTCCCAATACCTTGGCTCCGGCACCGACAATTACATTGTCCTCCAGTGTAGGATGGCGCTTTCCGTGTTCTTTTCCCGTACCGCCAAGAGTGACACCCTGATAAATTAATACGTCATCGCCTATATATGTTGTTTCGCCTATGACAACCCCCATACCGTGGTCAATAAAAAACCTTCTTCCGATTCTTGCACCCGGATGAATTTCTATCCCGGTAAATATTCTGCTCCAGTATGAAATAATACGCGGTATAACAGGAATACCCCAGTATCTCAATTTGTGTGCAATTCTATGCGCAATAAGAGCATGAAGCCCGGGATAGCATAACAAAACCTCCAAAAGATTGTCTGCAGCAGGGTCTTTGTCATAAATTGTTTTAATATCTTCTTTTATTTGATTTATTGCACGTGTAAAAAGCATTGTATCCTTCTTTATATTGCAGCACCTGTATCAAACAGCGGAGTGGACAAATATCTTTCGCCGTAATCACAGGTCATTGCAACAATAAGTTTTCCTTTGTTTTCTTCTTTTTTAGAAAGTTCTAGAGCCGCATAGACATTAGCTCCGGATGAAATACCGCAGCAAATACCTTCTTTTTTAGACATTTCTATTGCCGTTTCTATTGATTGTTTTACATTCACAGTTACTATTTCATCAATTACCTTTGTGTCTAAATTTTGCGGTATAAAATTTGCACCTATGCCCTGCAGTCCGTGAGGACGAGAAATGCCTTTTGTAACAAGCGGGCTTTCTTCAGGCTCTATACCTATTACTTTAATATCCGGATTATATTTTTTTAATGCTCTGCCTGTTCCGGAAACAGTTCCTCCCGTTCCAAAAGAAGCCACAAAGATATCAACTTTCCCGTCTGTATCCTTAATAATTTCCTGTGCGGTTGTAAGTTCATGTATTTCAGGATTTGTTGGATTTGAAAACTGAGAAGGAATAAAGCTGTTCCCTACAGTATCTGCTATTTTAAGCGCTTCATTAACAGCACCTTTCATGCCTGCCTCTGCAGGAGTCAAAACAATATCAGCCCCGTAAGCAAGAAGCATCTTTCTTCTTTCCGCACTCATACTCTCGGGCATAGTGAGTACAAGTTTGTACCCTTTTACAGCACAGACAAGAGCAAGCCCGATACCTGTGTTGCCGCTTGTAGGTTCAACTATTACAGTATCTTTATCAATTAGTCCGTCTTTTTCTGCTTTTTCAATCATATACAAAGCCGGTCTGTCTTTGACAGAGTTGGCAGGATTAAAGTATTCCAATTTTACTGCTACATCAGCAAAACCTTTATTGATTTTATTCAACCTCACAAGCGGAGTATTGCCGATGAGTTCCAAAATATTGTTGTGTATGTTAGCCATTAATGAGCCTCATAAATTTTCTTTTTCCTGATTGCAGCACTACGGGTTCATCCGGTACAGACACCACAAGAGCTATATCAGAGACTTTTTCATTGTTTAATTTTACACCGCCGCCGGCAATCAGTCTTTTTGCTTCACCCTTACTGGCAACAAAACCCAATTCGAGAAGCAAATCAAGAATATTTTTTTCTTCTTTCATAACAAAAGATTCAATATCCTCCGGAATACCTTTGTTTTGCACTACATTTACAAACTCTTCCTGAGCTTTTTTAGTTTCCTCATCACTGTGGTATTCGTTTGTAATAGTGTATGCCAGCTGCATTTTTATATCGCGGGGATTTTCTGTTTTTAAACGTTCTTCAATTTTTTTGAGTTCTTCATCAGAAATATCTGTCAGCAGACTAAAATATTTAACAATCAAAGTATCCGGAATTGACATTAATTTTCCGTACATATCTTTTGCGCTGTCAGTTAAAGAAATGCAGTGTTCCGGATATGTTTTAGACATTTTAACAAGACCGTCCGTACCTTCAATCAAAGGTAAAAGCATAACCATTTGCGGATTTGGTTTTCCGTATGCTGTTTGGATTTCTCTTCCCAGCAACACATTAAATCTCTGGTCAGTTCCGCCGAGTTCTATATCCGCATCAATCGCAACTGAGTCATATGCCTGCATCAGAGGATAGAAAAATTCGTGTATAGCAATAGGTTTGCCTTCTGCGTATCTTTTTGCAAAATCATCTCTGGTCATCATCTGTGCAACTGTGACATTAGACGCAAGTTTTAGCAAATCAATCAGATTCATTTTATGCAGCCAGTCGGCATTGTTTACGACTTCTGCTTTTGATGTGTCAAGAACCTTTGACATCTGTTCAAAGTATGTTTTTGCGTTTTCTTCAACCTGTTCTTTAGTTAATGCGGGACGGGTTTCAGACTTGCCGGAAGGGTCGCCAACCATAGCCGTAGCACCGCCTACAAGAAGAACTATTTGATGTCCGAGTTGTTGAAATTTTTTGAGTTTTTTCATTACAACTGTATGCCCGAGGTGCAAATCAGGACGAGTAGGATCCATACCGAGTTTTACTCTTATCGGTTTACCGGATTCTTTTGATTTTTGCAATTTTATGGCAAGTTCTTTTACACCGCCTGGCAGGAGTTCTGCTCCCCTTGAAATTTCCTGTGCCTGTTTTATAAATTCTTCTTTTAATACAAATTTTTCTTCCATTTATAATTAATCCTCTGTAGTATTCTCTGCAATTATTGTAACAAAAATACCTTTAATATGTGAGGAAAATTTATACAAGAAGCTGTAGTAATCTTTCAGTATCTTTGTCACCTCTTCCCGAAAGATTTACAACTATAATCTCATCTTTATTTGTCTCAGGCATAAGTTTTTCAAGATATGCTACAGCATGAGCAGATTCTATTGCAGGGATTATTCCTTCTAATTTAGAAAGTCTGGCAAAAGCCTGCACGGCTTCATCATCAGTAATCGGCTCGTATTGCGCTCTGCCTGTATCATGAAGATAACAGTGTTCAGGCCCGCAGCCGGGATAATCCAAACCGGCAGATATCGAATAAGATTCGCCTACATTGCCGTCTTTGTCGCACAGTACATACTGGCGTTTGCCGTGCAAAATCATTTTTTTGCCTTTTGCTAAACTTGCAGCGGTTTTGTCGGTATCTAGACCTTCTCCGGCTGCCTCCAGCCCTATAAGTTTTACCTCAGGGCTATCCATAAATGCGTGAAATGCACCTATTGCATTACTTCCGCCGCCGATACAGGCAAGTACGTAATCCGGCAGTCTTCCTTCTTTTTCCAGACATTGATGTTTAATTTCATTTCCTATTACTGACTGGAAGAATCTGACCATTTTGGGGTAAGGATGAGGTCCGACGGCAGAACCGAGGATATAAAATACTTCATCACTGTGTCTTAGCCAGTAATCTATAGCAGCGTCACAAGCATCTGCCAGAGTTTTCGTACCGGTATCTACAGAATGCACTTTTGCGCCGAGAAGCTTCATCCTTTCGACATTCAAATGCTGTCTTATAATATCTTTTTCTCCCATAAAGACATCGCATTCAAGCCCCAGCAATGTTGCTGCAGTCGCCGATGCAACACCGTGCTGTCCGGCACCGGTTTCTGCAATAACTTTTTTTGCATCCATTCTTTTTGCAAGAAGAGCCTGACCTATTACGTTATTTATCTTATGTGCACCTGTGTGGTTTAAGTCTTCTCTTTTAAGATATATTTTTCCTTTACCGTAATAATTTGTCAGATTTTTTGCAAAATACAGAGGAGTTGGTCGTCCTGAATAATCTTTCAGTAAATCATAAACTTCTTTTAGAAAATTCTCATCATTTATTGCTTTTTCAAATTCGTCATCCAGTCTTTTTAAAACTTGTTTAAAATTTTCAGGAACAAATGCACCGCCAAACTCTCCAAAAAATCCGTCCTTATCCGGCAAATTATATTTTAAATTTTTTACAAACATCATATTCTCCTTTTTTTGATTATATCATAGCAACTTTTTGTTTGTTGAGATTTTTAACATTATATAAAACGCAGTGTTAAAGAATTTATTATGATTAATTATCGTCTAGACTATAATTCAAAAATTTATCCGAATATAGATTTAAAAAACAGAAATAAAGTTTCAAATCCTGCGGCAAATTCTGTTACAAATAAAAAAGCCAAAATTCTATCTAAAAAAACTGACTCAATGCTGCCCCTTATAGCCGGCGGTGCTGTTGCAGCAGGTTTATTACTTGTCGGATTAGCAGCAAGAAAAAAGATTTCTCACGCATCTATAAAAAATGTTATTCAAAAACCTGATAACATTGAAGAAAATCTGTGGAAGAATTTAAATTTCAAAAAAGCTGACACTATGGAAGATGCAGCAAGTTACGCAAGAGATGTACTTGGTATAAAATTCTTTCAACTTGAAAATAATTTAGAAGCTGCAAACTGGATAAACGAAGGACTTACAAATCTTCAAAATATTTATAAAGGTAAATTTAAAATGCCTGATGCTGTTGCTTTTCTTACTTCAAAACATATGCAAAGCTCACCTATGGCAATAATACGTATGCCTTATTCGAAGTTGATGCATCTGGTTATAAATAAAGATTTTTTGAAAAGTACAGAGTCTCTAGAACACATCAATACACTCTTAAAAGGTCTGGAAGAAAAAGGAGCTCTGGCTTTTAGTGACGGGAAATATAAATTTTCTATTATTAGCAGAGACAGATATATACAGCTGTTCGAAGACCTTGCCGAGTTAAAGAAAAGAACAAGGAATTTTAATCCTTTTGAAATTCATTATATGGCAAGGGGATTAGATAGCTATACGAACATGTGCTGTTACCAAAATGCATATAAAGATGCATTTGAAAATCTATTTAAAGATGCAGATAAAATAAAAAAAATAAAAGATAAAATTCCAAATTTTCCATCTGCAGAAAAAATCAGAGAAATGTCCGTTGATGAAATGGCAGATCTTATTTATGACATTTATAAAAAAGCCGGTATTTCTTTGGATTGCCAATATGGTGTTCACTCCTTTAATAAATTTGATTTGTTATACCATGAAGGAGGACATTTATTACACGAAAAACAGATTCCGGGTTTATTTTATAAATATCATAATTCCGCAAACGTAGGCTGTATTCCCCCAAATGCATCAAAGGAACTTCTTGATTTTTTTAATAATGCCCAAAAACAGCAGATAGCAGACAGAATTTCTGATTATGCAAAACATTCTCCGGTGGAATTCGTTGCAGAAGTTCACATTGGTCTTTGTAACGGTTATAAATTTTCTGATGATGTTATTGAACTTTATAAAAGCTATGGCGGACCAATTCCACCTGTTTAATAAAAAAAGAACAGATTTTCATCTGCCCTTTTTTATTAAATCAAATTTAATTTTTAATAAAACTAGTTGTTGATATCTTCTGTAAGTCTAACTTTTGTTCTTGCACCTTTACCTGATAAATCAACTTTACCTTCGTGTGATAACCAGCCGATACCCATGTTAACGAAGTTTTCGCTTAAGTCTAAAGATTTTTCAATTTTAGAAATTGTAGCTTCATTGTTTTTTTCATCTGCTAAAAATTCGTAAACTTTTCCAGCTGCTTCACCGATAAAATAATTCATGTTTTAATCTCCTTCATCTTCTTGTGTGTGATAACAAAAAACTATATTATTATATATAGTATAATTTTTTAAATTTGTAAATGGAGTTTACACATGAATACACCAATTGAGGGAAATTGTTTTAAATATAGTGACAATATTGATACTGATGTTATAATACCGGCTCGATATTTAAATACATCTGATGAAAAAGAACTTGCTTCTCATTGTCTTGAAGATTTAGACAATGATTTTGTAAAAGAAGTAAAAAAAGGAGACATAATTGTTGCCGGTGAAAATTTCGGATGCGGAAGTTCCAGAGAACATGCACCGATTGCAATAAAGGCTGCAGGGATTTCTGTTGTAATTGCAAAATCTTTTGCTAGAATTTTCTTTAGAAATTCTATCAACATAGGTCTGCCGATATTAGAACACCCCACACTTACTGACGAATGCGACAAAGGCGACAGAATATTTGTAGATTTAAAATGCGGCATAGTAAAAAATCTTACAAAGAATAAAGAATATAAATGTGCTGCATTTCCAGAAGAAATAAACAAGCTTATACAAAGCGGCGGCTTGATTGAATATACAAAACACAAACTCGGAGTAAAATAATGAGATACAAAATAGCACTTTTAGAAGGCGACGGCATAGGACCTGCGGTAATTAACGAAGGTATAAAAGTTTTAAATGCACTAGAGCAAAAATTCGGCTACAGGTTTGAATATGAAAAAGCACTTATTGGCGGATGCGCTTATGATGACTGCGGTAAACCTCTTCCTGAATCTACAATTTCTATTGCCAAAGATGCGGATGCTGTTTATCTTGGTGCTGTCGGAGATTGGAAGTATGACTCTCTTCCCTCTGAAGTACGACCGGAAAAAGCTCTTTTGGGTATAAGAAAAGCTTTGAATCTTTTTGCAAATTTAAGGCCGGCTATAGTATTTGATGAATTACTTGAAGCATCAACTCTTAAACCTGAAGTAATCAAAGGCGTCGATATTATGATTGTACGAGAACTCACAGGAGACGTATACTTTGGACAGCCAAGAGGTATCGATGTAATAAACGGAGAAAGAGCCGGCTTTAATAATATGATTTATTTTGAAAAAGAAATAGAAAGAATTGCTCATGTCGCTTTTCAAACAGCAATGAAACGTAACAAAAAGCTTTGTTCCGTTGACAAGGCAAATGTTCTTGATGCTTCGCGCCTGTGGAGAGAAGTAGTTACTTCTGTTTCAAATAATTATCCGGATGTGGAACTTACTCATATGTATGTGGATAATGCAGCTATGCAGCTTATTAGAAATCCTAAACAGTTTGATGTAATTGTTACGGGAAATATTTTTGGCGATATTTTATCAGATGAAGCATCAATGCTGCCTGGGTCATTGGGAATGCTGCCAAGCGCAAGCTTATCCAATAATGAAAAAGGTCTTTTTGAGCCTATTCATGGTTCAGCACCTGATTTAAAAGGGAAAAATATTGTTAACCCGATTGCAACAATTCTTTCTGCAGCAATGATGATGAGATACAGCTTCGGTAAAGATGACGCAGCATGTGCAATTGAAAATGCAGTAAAATCTGTTTTACGCAAAGGCTACAGAACTCCCGATATTCATTTTGGAAATACTCAGCTTGTAGGCACTACACAAATGGGTGATTTAATCGCTCAGGAAATTTTAATATCAAATTAAAATTTTTAAGAATTAAGCCTTAAGAATGTTTAAAAAATATCGCAATGTGGTATTATAAACATGCGGGTTAGATAACATCCAGGCACTTTTTTCGGGGTTGCGATAAAAAAAAGTTTGCAGGCTTGGTCTAAAAGTTTTCTGACCTGCTTTTTATTGTTTACACCCATGCGTTTGAATATATTCTTTTGCCGAAAGATTTGCATTGTCTGCATTCTTCTGTCTCAAGATAACACTTTCTGCTAAAATCGGATAAAGATGCACCACAGCGTCCTCTGTAATCATTTATTAAAAGCGGACAGCTATATACTCCGCTTTTTGTCAACAGCCGGGAAGTCATACAATCCAAATCACAAAACATGCTATCGACACTAAGTAAATCAGAACTCTCAGCAGATGGAAAATTTATAATATTTTTAACATCAGGTATAAAAGAAAAATTAATATCTTCTGTTTCAAATTTAAATTTTTTCCCGAGCTCAATAAAACCATTTTTCAAATCTTCAAGGTTTTTCATATCGGATTTAATAACAAGTATGGGATTAAATCCATATTTATTTAGAGATGTTACTGCATGCAATGCCTTTCTGAAAGCACCGCGTCCTGCCTTTTCGTCATTCGTCTTTTCATCGTAGTGATTTATTTCTATTTTAAAAACAATTTCATTATTGCCCTCTTCTTCAACACGTTTTAAGAATCTGGCTTTTTTATCATTAATACAGCTTCCGTCAGAAAAAATAGTAACAGAACAAACAGATAAACAGAATCGTAGAATATGATTAAATTCCGGATGGGTCATAGAATTTTTGCCGATAAGATAAATATATTTTATTTTTGTTTTATCCAGTTTTTTTAACTCTTCTTTTATTTCTTCCAGCTGAAGATATTTTTTATTTTTTTGATTGAAACTTCTGCTTCTGTAAACATTAAAATTTTTATTCTGCGGTTTTGAGTATTCAAGATCTATAAAAAGATGATTTAATTCTGCCAAATTAACACACTGCGCTTGAATAATAGAATTATTCATTATCTCCATTCCTCCTTATTATGTTGAATTCAAATTGTTGATAAGATTCTAGTTTGAATCAAAAATGAAATAAATAGCACAACTGTATATAAAAAATTAATCCCGTTACCTATATAAAAGATAATTTTTATATTAATTAAATTCAAAAAAATTTTTTCTAAATAAAATTAATGAAATTACTAAAGAAATAAAAAAGCCCGTCGAAATAAAATGTAAAAGGAGGGCTTAGTATGGCCGAAATAATAGAAAACATGCATGGAAGAAGATTAATAAGAGTATCAACAGACGATGTAATTTCGATTGTAAAGACATATCAAACAATCGCCTGTGAGTCTGAAACATACAATGAAATCAGAGATAAATTGAATAAAAAAGATTTGTATATACCGGAAGATTTTTAGCTTGATAACTGTAATAAATACTGCTATAATCTAGTCCTGAGAAATGGAGGATATTATTATGAAAAAATTATCAGCTCTTTTATTAGCAGCAGCTATTATGTTTGGTTCCAGTGCATCTTTTGCTGCTACAAATTTTTTGCAGGATTATCAAAATAAAAGAAATGCAGCAATAAAGAAACAAGATGCTAAAATAAACGAATACCAGAAAAAACAAGAAGAAGCACAGAAAAAAAGAGAAGCAGATAAAGCTGCAATGAAGAAAAAACAAGAAGAATACAAAAAGCAGCAGCAAGCCAAACAAGAAGCATACAAAAAACAACAGCAGGCAAGAAAAGATGCTTATCAAAAGAAACAACAAGAAAGAAAAGATGCAATTGAAAATCTAAAAGATGCTTTTTCAATTAAATAAGATTAACAAACGGGTAATGTAAATTACCCGTTTGTTTTTATTTTATAGCAAATTCCGCCCCGAATTTTCAAAACTGCGTCATACTTAGCGTTACGAAAAATTTCAGTGCGCTTTGCCATATAAGTCCAAATTTTAGAGGGTATGTATTTTTTTAATTTTTTTGTATAATAATTGTTGCAGGGAGATACCTGTATTTTATAAATTAATTTAAAAGGAGAAAGAAATGAAAGTAAAAATTAATGATGGCTGCATAGCTTGCGGTGCTTGCGAATCAGTTTGTGATGCAGTATTTTCTATCGAAGATACAGCTGTAGTTAACGAATCTGCTGTTGCAGGCAATGAAGATTGCGTTAAAGAAGCTGCTGAATCTTGCCCTGTAGGCGTAATCGAAGTTGAAGAATAATAACTAAATTATTCAATATAAAAAATCCTTGGAGTTTTTACTTCAAGGATTTTTTGTTATAAATATAATATTATGAATGAGAGTAAAAAAAATATAGACAAAATTATAAAAGGTATAAAAGACGCAAATCTTCCGCAGCGGGATTTTGTAAAGATGATGGAAACTTTCCATGATCCTTTTAAAGTTTTAATATGCTGTATTTTGAGTTTAAGAACAAACGATTTGACCACTTACCCGTGTTCTCTCAGAATGCTCGAACTCGGAACGAAACCGGAAGATTTTTTAAATATTGATGTTGAAACTCTTGCAAAAGCTATTTATCCTGTCGGCTTTTATCGGAACAAGGCACAGCAGATTCTTGATATATCAAAAGAACTTGTTGAAAAATATAACGGTCAGGTTCCAAAATCAATAGACGAACTTGTTAAATTTAAAGGTGTAGGTAGAAAAACAGCAAATCTTGTAATGGCAAAAGGCTTTGATGAGCCGGCAATATGTGTAGATGTACATGTGCACAGAATTTCAAACCGCCTAGGGTGGGTAAAAACAAAAACACCAGAAGAAACAGAAATGGAGCTTAGAAAGCTCCTTCCTGTAAAATATTGGCTAGATATAAATACTATTCTTGTTACTTTCGGACAAAATCTTTGTAAGCCTCAAAAGCCAATGTGCGATATATGCCCTGTAAAACAGTACTGTAATTCTTTTAATAATTTAGATTAGTACAGTTTATATTTAATAACAGTATTGTTACCCTGTTCTGTTATATACATATAGCTGCCTTTTACTATCAGGTAATATGGATTTGTAATTTTATCCATAAATGTATATATCTGACCGGCTTTGTTTATTTTTAAGATATTATTTTTTGCGTAATTTGCTACATAAAGATTATCCATTGAGTCAAATGCAAGACCTATAGGACCGCCTAGCTGCGGGCTTTTTGAATAAAGCTGTGATTGACCGTTTGGCATAACTTTGTATATGCAGTTATCTGTATAGCTTGCAACATACAACACACCTTTTGAATCAACAGCTAAACCCGTAGGCCCTGAAAATTTATCAACAATGCTTTTATTTTGCGGTACTGCAGAATTAACTGTAGAAAGTGCATTTTTTGCGGCAGCTTTTTGTGATGCTATGGTTATTTGATTTTTTAAGCTTTGAGCTTTGCTGTACAAATCATCTGTTTGAGAAATTTTATTTACATAAAATAAAGCTCTTTCTGTATTTCCGACCTTGTAATACAATTCTGCAAGTTTGTATACCGTTTCTTTATCATTGGGATCAAGTTGATTGATTTTTGAATATGATGCTATTGCAGACTGGTAACTTTTTAAAAATTCATATAAAGCACCAAGATTGTAATACGCGTCTACAAAATCAGGATCTTTTGCTACTGCACTTTTAAATGATTCAATGGCCTTGCCGTATTCTCCTCTGGAGTATAAGTCCAGACCTTCATTGTAGTACATTGCACCTTCTGTTGAGTAAGCAAATGCGCTGTTTGCCGCAGAAGCAAGGAATAAAGTTAATCCTAAAATTACAAGTATCTTTTTCATCTTTTCTCCAATTTCTATTATTAATTACAGATTTGGTTCTCTTTGTAAATCTTTTATTGCCTGTTCAAAATTATAAGCCATATTGAATAATTTTTCTTCCTGCAATGCCGGTGCCAGTATCTGAAGTCCTATTGGCATTCCGTCAGAATCATAACCGCATGGCAGACTTAATCCCGGAATGCCGGCAAGGTTAGCACTGATTGTACCTATATCTGTCAGATACATACTAAGCGGATCTTCTACTTTTGAACCTATTTCAAACGCTGTATTTGGACAGGTTGGTGAAATAAGTATATCAGCTTTTTCAAATGCTTTATCAAAGTCTGCTTTAATTAAACTTCTCAATTGTTGAGCTTTTTTGTAATAAGCATCATAATAACCGGCACTGAGAGCATAAGTACCGAGCATAATTCTTCTTTTTACTTCATCGCCGAAACCTTCCGCTCTTGTTTTTGTATACATTTCAAGAAGATTTTTCGGGTCTTTTGTTCTGTGTCCGTATTTTACACCGTCAAATCTTGCAAGGTTTGAGCTTGCTTCTGCTGTTGCAAGAATATAATATACACCGATTGAATATTTAAGAAGCGGTAATGAAATTTCTACAATCTCTGCTCCCAAATCTTTATATGTTTGAATAGCTGCTTCAACAGCTCGTTTTACATCAGAAGATACACCTTCTGTCAATAATTCTTTTATTACGCCTACTTTTGCTCCTTTAATATCTTTGTTCAGTGCTTTTGAAAAAGCAGGAACCGAAATATTTAAAGAAGTTGAATCATGAGAATCATGACCGCTTATTGCTTCCAGCAATAATGCGCAATCCTCTACACTTCTTGCAAAAGGTCCAATCTGATCTAACGAAGAAGCAAATGCGATAAGCCCGTATCTGGATACTCTGCCATAAGTCGGCTTCATTCCAACAATTCCACAGAAACTTGCAGGAAGTCTGATACTACCACCTGTATCAGAACCGAGTGCAAGAGCTGATTCATACCCTGCAACAGCAGCAGCAGAACCGCCTGAGCTGCCTCCGGGGACTTTATTTGTATCCCAGGGGTTTCTTGTAATTTTAAAAGCCGAGTTTTCTGTAGAAGAACCCATTGCAAATTCATCTAGATTTACTTTTCCCAAAACGGGAATCAAATTTTCTTTCAGTTTTACGGAAACAGTTGCATCATAAGGTGAAACAAAGTTTTCCAAAATTTTGCTTGATGCAGTTGTTTTTGTGTTTTTAAGATTTATATTGTCCTTCAATGCAAGAGGAATACCTGCAAGAGGTGATAATTCTTCATTTGCTGCTATTTTTTTATCTACTTCTTTTGCTGTTTCAAGGGCCTGTTCTTTGCATAAAGAATTGAATGCGCCCAAAACTCCGTCAACTTCTTCTATTCTTTTATATTCAGCATTAACAAGTTCAACAGCAGAAATTTCTTTATTTAAAAGTGCTTTTTTTTGTTCAACTGCTGTCTTTTTTAATAATTCTTCCATAATACTCCCGTATTTTTAGTGATTTTATAATTTTACTATTCAATATACATAATTATAATCTAAAAATAACTTAGTAGTCCCAGAAAATTTTGCGATAAGTTACATGTACAAAATTTTTGAATGTCATTTGAAAAAGTAAACATGCTCCGGCTGAGCGCAGCCGGCGGTAAGTGCGACATAGATTAGATATTTAACAGGTTTTTATTTTTTATAAAAAATTGTAAATATTTGTTAAAACTTTAAGCAAAATACTAAAGAAATGATTTCGGACATCCGATAGCTTATATGTAAAAAAGGAGTATCAGATTATGGGCATGTCGGCATCACAGGCACGTTACCTGTGTTTAACAGCAAGAAAAAATAATGTTGAATTTCAAATTCAGCAGTTGACCCAGCAAAAATTAATGCTTGCCAACCTATTGGATGATGAAGCAACATTGTGGAGCGACGGCATGAATATCCAGCATTTGTATTATTCATCTGACGGTTCCGGTGGGTCTGTTACATCTGACTTACCCAGATTAACTTATTCAATAGTTACCTCTACAGGCGATATGGGTATGGGGCTTAAAGTCAGAGATTCATACGGGCGTGAAGTTGTTCCGGAACTGCCTGAAGTTTTGCCTGAAGGTAAGACTGTTGCTGATTACGCTGTTGAACCTTATTGCAATCAGGCTGATTATTTCGAAAACAACATAAAAACAGGAAACTGGTCAATTCAGTCTTATGATGAACAGGGCAATCTAGTTGATATGTCTATAGAAGGCAGTCCTTTTATCTATCAAGGTGTTGATTCTGCTGACTATGCAGTTGCAAATGCAGAGTATGACAGAAAAGTAGAAAGTCTTGAAAGAATAGACAAAAAGTTTGATACGCAGATTCAACAGCTGTCAACAGAACAGAAAGCTATTGAAACTGAGATGGATTCTGTCAAAAAAGTAATCGATAAGAATATTGAAGAAACATTTAAAACCTTCGGTTAGAAATTCGTTTTAATCCACCTATCTAAATTGGCTGATAAAATATATTCGCCTACCGGTTGTCCTGTTTCAGTGGTTACAATATTATTTAAAGAGTTTTTAAGGAGATTTTCATCTATGGAATTTTTATTGAGCCATCCAAGCCTTAACATTGTTTCTATTGCAGCTATGCTTCTCGCTTTCATATCCGCATCCATAACTTTTATTGTTAACACTTCATTTGTTTCTGTATTAACAATGCATAAAAGACCGCCGGCTCCTGCTTTTGCAATCAATCTTTGATTCATTTGCATAATCTGAGTTTCGGGTCTGCCATTTCCACCCATAAGATAAGGATTTTTTATAACGGCATATTTTATGTCAGGATAGTTGTTCGTACAAAAAAGATTATAAAAACCTTTTGTTAGTCCTTCCAGTGAAGTTGCATAGTTTGGTGCTGTGCAGCCGTCTAATGTATATGGAAGTTCTTCCTTTTCCTCGCATAATTCTTTTATTTTTGAATAAATCATTTTTTGAAGAGGATGATTTTTTTCAAGATAAGTCGTTATATCCCATCCCATTTGTCTGCATACGGCAAGCATAAGAGTATGTTTGCCGGAACAGTTGTTGTGCAGTTTTAAATATTTTGGATGTCTTTTTTGTTCCTCTGTGCTTAGCGGTTCAATAGCAGGACATTGTAAATCATCTTCTGTTAAATTTATTTTTTTTAAAATATTTCTTAAAATTTCCAGATGCAAAGGTTCTCCTGTGTGCGATGCACAGCACACAGTAATTTCTTCATCTGTAAGATTAAAAAAATCTTTTGTTTTTAAATCCTGTATAATACTTGCCTGCAAAGGCTTTGCGCAGGAACGATGAAAAAACGGATAACTGTCTGTCTGACCGAATGTCGTTATTTTTTTATTTGCACTGCAATGTACAATATAGCCGTAAAACAAAAGTTCTGTCAGGCTGTTTCTCTGCTCATATAATAATAATTCAGGTGTTAATTGCATACTTACTGTTTATTTTTATTTTGTATATTAAATATTGCTCTCAGTTTATCTTTTAATAAGTTATTTTCCGCTGCAAGTTTTTGATTCAATGCAGTCAGTTCTTTGATTTTTGCTTCATATTCAACAGAGTGCTGCGAAATTGCAGCAGGTTGTTGAGCAGATTTTTGCAGATTTGAGAGGATAAATCTTTTTTTAGCTTCTTCTTTTGTATAAAGGATTTTATCTATATCTTTGTTTGCAACATAGCCCATACTTATCATAATTTCACCGGCTTTTAGTCTTTCTTCCGGATGTTCTTGATTGTGCTGTTTTTGTTTTCTTAACACATTGTCAAGTTCTTCTATATTAATTTTATTCAGCCTTTTTACATATTCTCCGATTCTTATTTCTCCTGCAATATAAAAAACGGATGCACTTAAAACGGGATCGGATGGATTTTTTATAAATTCTCTTTTTATACATTCTGCAAGATAGCAGGAAGATTCTTCCAGCGTCCAAAAATTATTTAATGTTATATCAATAACTCTTAGGTTATTTGATGCGGCTTCCAAATATTTGTATATGTTAAAATCAAGACCATTTTCGTGCGTTTCCAGTTCTTTTTTCCCTTTAAACGTGATTTCCGGCACAAATATCGAATAAATTTCACCGGTTGTATCAGGATTGGAGACAGATGCTAATTTTTCTTTCAATCTTTTTTGTATGTCCAGATAAATAACTTCCTGCACCCATACAGGTGCTTCAAGAATACTATTCATAAGCAAATTAAGATTGTTTTGCACTGCTAAACTCCACTACATCAACTATTCAAATAAATACAATTGTATATTATAATATCATATATAGTTTATTAATCAAAATTCTTAATAAGAGGCAGATATGGGTATAGATGGCTTTTCAATGTCCAATCTCGGGTTAAACAGGAATTTAACCTCGGCTCAGTTGGCCAATGAAGCAGAAATGACGGCTAATCAGGCACTTGAAAATCAAATCGCCGATGTAGACGGGGTAGGAAAGAAGGAAAAAGCAGGAAGAAAAGATCCTGATGCTGCATTCAACGGCACAATTCCTTTTATTGGTGAACCAAAGGAAGATGAAGAAAATGATACTCCTGAGCAGCAAGAAGGCAGTGATGCTGCTCAGTCTCAAAATTTAGCTGAAGAAGATGATGAGGATGATGAAGGAGACCAGTATCATTTTAAATTAAATGAGCAGGGGTTGATTGAAGTCTGGGATGCTTCTACAAACAGTGTTGTAAAAACAATATCTCCGGAAGATGCGACAAATACTCTTTTACATATATCCAAAGTACCCGGAATATTTGTCAATAAAGAGGTCTAATCAACAATAATTTCTGTTTCATTTTTGTAAACAACAAATCCTGATTTTGTATTGTTAGGACGTTTTATATATTTTCTCATTGTGTATACAACCGCGGTTTTGCTTGAATTTTTTGCTGTGGAAAATTCTTTGGCAAGCTGTGCTGCTTTTAAAATTATATTGTCGGGTATTTGTGTTGATGTGTTCGGGGTTTTAACAATAATATGCGACCCCGGTGTATTCAGTACATGGAACCACAGGTCATTTCCCGAAGATATTTTTGAATAAAGGTAATCGTTTTGCTTGCTGTTTTTGCCTATGTATATAGTAAAATCCGAAGAATTTAGTTTTGTTATATTTATGGCGGCTTCTTTTTTATTATTGCTTTTGGTGTTACGTATACTTTGGGGTTCAATTTCGGCTGCCGTATCTTTTAATTCCTGCAGTGTTTCGCTTGTATCTATGTCATACAAAAGCTGTTTATAATACATAATTTCTTCATTTGTTTTTTCAATCATTTCTTGAGCAACTGTATAAGCTTTTTTGTTTTTGTTATACAGAGCAAAGTATTTTTTTGCGTTGTCTATAGCGCAAAGACTTTCATCAAGATTAATTTCAATGTTCTCATTGGATTCATAATCATAAAGCGTAACAGATTTTAAACCGGTTTCTATTTGATATGCATTTGCTGTAAGCAAATTGCCTTTTGTCATATACATTTTGGCTTTGTCTTTTTTTTCAAGCTGTTTTTGCTGATTTTTATAAGTATTTTGCAGTTTCTTTAATTCTTTGTTAATTTTTGTTCTCAAGTTTAGCTTCAGATTTGCTACAAGATTTTTCTCTATGTTGTATGAAAAATAATCGTCAATAAGAGAATTTATACTGTTGTATTCTCTTTCCTGCTTATTTATACAGGAATATTTTGAATATTCTTTATCAACAGTATACGTACCTTCACTGTCTAAAAATTCGTGCAGCTTCACAAAAAGAATCTGTGTCGCCTGTTCTGATATTTTATCTGCTTCTTTAGACGGGTCAATTCCGTTTTTAATGCAGAGTTCTTCAACAACTGCCTGAGATAAAGAAAAATATCTGTCAGAAATACTTTTCTTTATAGGTTTATCAGACTTTTTCAGTGAAGAAACAAACCAATCATATCTAGTTTGCAGCAGATTTTTTTTGTTCTGTTTTGGCGGATAAATATAAGGCAGTCCTCCTGCCAGTTCTCTTTCTTTGCTTTTTTCGGCGCCTATATTGTGAGCACAGCCGAGAATAATATTGTTATCAGTATTGTACAGTACAATGTTGCTGTGTTTTCCCATTAATTCAATTGACAGACACTCTTCTATCCTGTCACCCAGTTCATTATAGTTTTCAAAGGTCAGTTCTATAATTCTTTCAAAATCCGGTTTGGTGATTTTTAAAATTTTTGCCCCTTCCATATGTTTTCTTAAAAGCATACAAAACATAGGCGGTTGTTTGGGAATTTCTATGTTCCTTCTTGCTTCATTTTCTTTGCTCATAAAGCAAATATGATAAAAGTCTGGGTTTATATTTATGTACAGCTTTTTTGATTCTGATTTGTTTCTCAGATGCAGTATTACTTCGCGTCGTGTAGGCTGTTGTATTTTCTGTACACGCGCATTTACAAAAAAATCTTTGTTTTCGTTATAAAAAGCTTCAAGAAGGAGCGAATCAATATGAAGCATCGTTTCGGCTGTCCCAATCAGTGTAGTTCTCAGATGATTTTAACTCAAATATTTTTATTTTGCTGCCAGTGCTTTTTAAAGTTACCTGTCCTATGTATTCGGCCGGTATTTTAACATCCAGCTGGTCGAGTGTATTTTGGGTAACAATTATATCCTTGTTGAATTCATTTCCGATATCGGAGATTCTGTCAATAACATCAACTGTGTCACCCATGACTGTAAAATCCGAAACACTTGAAGAACCGATTTGTCCTATCAGTGCATCACCCGTATTTATTGCTATTTTTACATTTATAGAATATTTTTCTTCTGCTTTAAAGCTTTGTTCATCGTAATTGTCAAAATTTATATCTTTTAAATTTAAACTTGTATTAAACTCATCAATTTTTTGTTCTATTTCCAGTGCCGCACGAATGGCATTTTCACTGTCTTTTCTGGAGTGAATAGGGTATCCCCAGTATACAAGAACGGAATTGCCGACAAATCTGTTAATTGTTCCGTTGTATTTAAAGATAATTTTTTCTATTGCATTAAATACATTGTTGATAACCGAAACATATTTTTCAGGCGTCATATCTTTGGAAATTTGAATATTATTATATATATTGCACGACATCACAGTAACCTGCTGTACGGAGGATTTCAGATTAAGCCTGTGAGGTTTGTTTACAAGCTGTTTTAATACATTTTCTGAAACCAGATTACCGAATATGCATTCAATTTTCTTTTTCTTTTTGTATTCATGATGAACTTTTAAAACAAAAGATATTAAAAACAGAGAACAAATCCAGTATAAAGGCATCGCCATATCTATTATTATTCTGAATTTAGGATGGCAGAACAGTAATATACTAAACAGAATATAGACAAGAATTATCATTAATCCGTTTATAAAAGCCAGTGTCATGTTTGTGGCAATAAGCATTACAACTATAACTGCAAGACAAAATGCACAGGTTATTATTGTTCCTTTGTACGGGGTAATTTTCTTTAGAAACGGTCTTTTGCATTTATTTGTAATATCGGAATCATTCAGATAATTGTCTATGATAGTTGCTTTTATCTGTGCATCTGTTAAATCTTTTGCAACAGGGGTATTGTGTGTTTCTGTTGCCGTATAAGTCTGGGTTACAATAACAATTTTGTCTTTAAAGAAACTGAGAGGATATTTTGTTTTGTCATATTCAAAATAATCAGTACCTCTTACCATACTGAGAAGTATTGAATTTATGGGTATGTCTGTGTATGCATTACCGTGAGCGTGCCAGTTGATGTATACCTGCCCGTTATCATCAAGTCTTATTCTGTGTTTTCCGACTTTTAATATGTTGTTTTCAATAGGAATTTCTTCCGCCAATTTGCCGATTCCTTCTTTTTTCATCAGCGCAGCCAGTGCAAGAGAGGGGATATAATATTCTTTGTTCCCTTTTATTAATTTGTATACGGGCTGTGAAAATTTGACATTTTCTTCCCTGTTTTTGTAAGTAACAAGGTTTGTTACACCCATTGTTGTACTGTTTGTAAATATATTCGGGATAGGAGTATGAGAGTAGTAAGCAATATTTTTATCTAGATTTTTGTTGTCAATATACATGTTTAATGTATTACTTGCCGGATTGTACGGATTTGCAAAATTATCCAGTATTTTGGCCGTATTAACGTTTTCCGTTTCACTGTACGGAGTTCTGAGTGCTGTTGATAAAACGATATTGTCATAATAAGCAAGAGTATTGGCAAGAATCATATCAGGAGAAGTGTAATTTCTTGATAAATCTTCGTAATTTGAAAAATTTAAATCAACAATAAGAACTCTCGGTTCCTGCTTTTCTAAAAAATTAATTACTTTGGCCCATACTTCTCTTGACCAGGGCCAGTGAGTGAGATTTAATTCAGACGAGTTTGCAGCTTCGTATTGAGACAAATCATTAACGGATATGATGATTATATCTTTATCCGCACCTGCAAATTTATTTGAATACAACCCTCCGTCCGTACTCAAAGTGCTTCTTAAATCGATAAATTTGCTTTCAAAGTAATTAAAAAAGTCTTTGAAAAAATATGCAAACACAGATAATAAAATCAGCAGAATAACTGTTAACGTTATTTTTAATTTATTAATATACTCAACTTTAAAATTCATAGGGGTATTATAATTAATATTTTTTTCTTGCGCAATGAAAAAATAATTGATATTTTTATAAACTTTTGTATATTTATAAAAATTCTGATAATATTGGGAATTAGCAGAGGAAAAAATATGAGCGGAATAAATACAGAATATTTAAAAAGATGTCTTGAAACTTTGAAAAAATCATACGAGCTTTTAAAAAAGTCAGATGAAAATTCTGTTGATTACGAAATATACAGAAATTCTCTTGTAAAAGGTTTTGAGATGTCTATTGAACAGAGCTCAAAACTTTTGAGAAAAAAGCTCACACCTTATTTTTCCTCAAAAAAAGCAGTTGATACACTGACTTTCAAAGATTTATTTCGCTATGCAAATAAACATTCTCTTTTAAATGATGAGGCTGTTCAAAGGTGGTTTGTATATCGGGATAACAGAAATTCAACCGCACATGACTATGGAGAGCAATTTGCAAAAGAAACACTTGTTTTGATTGATGATTTTATAAACGATGTTCAAAAACTCATAGAGGTCGTTGAACATGAATGATTTTTCAATTTTGTTAGAAAAGAAATTTTTGGATGAATTAAAAAATATTTTTAAATCGACGGTGCCTGATGCTCAGATATGGGCATACGGCAGCAGAGTTGACGGCAGTGCTCATTCAGGCAGCGACCTTGATCTTGCAATGCTTGGCGAAGGGAATATTTCTGCTTTAGAGCAGGCTCTTCAAGACAGTAATATTCCTTTTCTTGTTGATGTTGTGAAATTTGAAAATCTTCCGGAAAGTTTTCAGCAGGAAATTTTGAAAAAATATTATGTTCTGCAGTAGATTTAATGAATTGTAAACAAATGTAAATGTGATTTTGATTTGTCTGAAACCCTGTCATAATGCCTAATAGGATAGGATAGATGAAGCTGGAATATTGTCTGTCAATAATTTTGAACAGATTACCTTTATACACATGTAAGTTGATTAAAAGAAAAGGAAAGTAGGTAAGGTATGTTAAATCAAGTTCAAGGTTTAGATTATGCTTATACAAGCAAAGGTAATGTGTACA
Organism: uncultured bacterium; assembly: GCA_949296245.1. Classification (GTDB taxonomy): domain Bacteria; phylum Cyanobacteriota; class Vampirovibrionia; order Gastranaerophilales; family Gastranaerophilaceae; genus Limenecus. The sequence continues at coordinate 3,933 of CASFNW010000007.1, read as the reverse complement.
AAAAATCAATACCAAGTATGAAAATTATTGACGTTGTACCTAAGGATATGACGAAAAAAGGTTTGGGTAAAGATAGTATGATTGGAAAGTTTGTACAAAAACTGCCAAGGGGTGTAAAGCCGGCACTTAGTATAGCTGTATTGGCAGGTCTGGGGGCATTAATCGTGCAGAAATTCCTGCAAAAATAAAAGCCAATGTTACAGCTGACAAAACTGAAAAATAAATAATATTTAAATTGTCTGAGGCGGCCTCGCTTGTAGGAGTGTACACGGAGTGCGAGGGACGCTAAGTCTAGCATTTTACGGAAGTGACCCCATGCACTTGTTGGCTGTGCCGGACTTATTGTTAAACAACGAACTTGTTTATTGCACAGGTTCAACAAGTAGTCGGAGTCAGTTGACTATATGAAATCTCTATTTTACTTCTGATATCAGGTGCGTTGTAAAAACGCACCTTTATTATTGTAAATTATTTAAAAATTTTTAATATTTCCTTATTTTATAAACTTTTGTAAATTTTTTAAAATTTGAAATAAAATCTTAAATATACCTGTTGACGTGTAATTTTGTTTAATATAAGGTTATTATTACACTAGCTGGCAATGCGCATAAATGTGCATTATTTCTAAATTTGCCCATCAAAGCGCCCAGCAACTTATAAAACAATAAGCAAGTAAAAGGAAGTATAACAAATGAGTACAGCTCAAAGACAAAGAATCAGAGTTTGCTTAAAAGCATATGATCATAAGCTTATTGATGTTTCCGCAGAAAAAATTGTTGAAACAGCAAAAAGAACTGACGCTAAGGTAGCAGGACCTATTCCTCTTCCTACAAAAAGAAGATTGTATTGCGTTTTAAGATCACCTCACGTTGACAAAAAGTCAAGAGAACATTTTGAAATGAGAATTCACAAAAGAATTATCGACATCTATGACCCGACTCAACAGACTACTGAAGAGTTAAGCAGAATGGATTTACCTGCAGGTGTTGATATCGAAGTAAAACTCTAAGGTGTGTGACGGCTTGCAGGGCTTTCAGAACTGAAAGACCAAAAGCCGAAACCGTTCCAATCCGCCGTTGTTGAGTTAACAAAGTTAACGGAACGAACAAATCTCTGATTTGGCAGGCGGAATAAGCAAAACTTCTTATTAAGGGTTATAAAATCCGAAACAAATAACACATTAACAATTGAATACGATTTAATGTGATCTACGGTCCGTAACAAAAGGGAAGCGGCAGGGACATCCGCTCAAAGTAACACAAGTAGCGCTCACAAGGAGAAAGGTAGAAAATGACTACAAACGCTAAATGCGCGTCTAAATCAAAAAACAGATTAGGCGTTGTCGGTAAAAAATTAGGAATGACACAGGTCTTTGATGAACAAGGGCTTGCAATTCCTGTAACAGTTATCAAAGTTGATCCGTTAACAGTTACTCAAGTTAAGACAGTTGATTCTGACGGATATAACGCAATTCAGGTTGGTTTTGAACCTGCTAAAGAAAAACATTTGACTAAAGCTCAAATCGGTCACTTTGCGAAAAACGGACTTGATAACTTCAGAAATTTGCAGGAATTCAGAGTTGAAAACTCTGCTGAATATAAAGTTGGACAACAGATTGACTTATCAGTTCTTGAAAATGTAGAAAAAGTTGATGTAACAGGTAAGTCTGTCGGTAAAGGTTTCCAGGGTACTGTTAAAAGATGGAACTTCTCAAGAGGTCCTATGGGACACGGTTCTAAAAACCACAGAGAACCAGGTTCTATCGGTGCCGGTACTACTCCGAGCCGCGTAATTAAAGGCAAAAGAATGGCCGGAAACATGGGAAATGAAAGAGTAACTATTACTAAATTAAAAGTTGTTCAAATCGATAAAGAAAGCAACTTGCTTTTGGTAAAAGGTTCTGTACCTGGACCGGAAGGCAAAATGGTTACAGTAATCCCTTCAAGAGTTAAATGGAACTAGCCAGTTTAATTCTTAATCATAACAAATTCAATTGAGGTTAAAGAAAAATGACAAAAGAAGTTTCAATACTAAATACAAAAGGAAGTGCAGTCGGACAAATCGCTCTTGACGAAAAAGTCTTTGGCGTAGAACCGAACCTGCATGTAATGCACCTTGCTTTGAGACGTCAATTAAATAACGGCAGAGCAGGTACAGCATGTACAAAAACTAGAGCAGAAGTATCAGGCGGCGGTAAAAAACCCTGGAAACAAAAAGGTACAGGTAGAGCCAGAGCTGGTTCTTTGAGATCTCCATTGTTTGCTGGCGGTGGCGTTATCTTTGGACCCAAACCCAGAGATTACAGTTTCTCTATGCCGCAGAAAGCAAGAAGATTGGCTCTTAAATCTGCATTATCAGCTAGAATTGACAATACTGTTTTAGTTAAAGATTTTTCAGAAATCAACGAACCTAAAACTAAGTTGATGGCAGAAACTCTTAAGGCTCTTAAAGTTGAAGGTAAAGTTTTAATTATTGCTGATGTTAAAGCAGCAGAAAATGCTTACCTTGAATTGAGCGCAAGAAATTTACCGAATGTAAGAATTATTTTACCTTCTAACTTGAACGTTAAAGACTTGTTGGAAGCGGATAACGTAATTATTACAGAAGCAGCAATAAAAGAAATTACTGAAAGGTTATCTAAATAATGAGCAGCATGAAAAATAACACAGAAAGACTGTACGACATCATTAAAAGACCTATCATTACAGAAAAGTCTATGGAAGCAACAACTTTGCAGCAGTATACTTTTGAAGTTGTAAAAGACGCTACAAAAGTTGAAATTGCTCAGGCTGTCGAACTGGCTTTCCCGGGCAGAAAAGTAAAAAGCGTAAACACTGTGTATATGCCTTCTAAAGCAAAAAGAGTCGGCTATAGCGCAGGCAGAACGCAATCTGGTAAAAAAGCCATCGTAACTATCGAAGGCGAACCGATTCAAGAATTAATCGGTGCTTAATCGACAAGGCTAAACTTGGCTTTGCCGGTCAAAAGTAATAAGAAGTTAAAGTAATAGACATAGTGGTGGATATCATTCCGATGACTATGTAACCCTAAAGAAACAGGAGCAAAAGAAAAATGGGTATAAAAGTAATAAATCCTACTTCACCTGGACAAAGAGGTATGACAAAGAGTGATTTTGCTGAAATCACTGCTTCAAAACCCGAAAAATCCTTGTTGAAGCCAATAAGAAAAACAGCAGGAAGAAATAATACAGGTAGAATTACATGTCGTCATAAAGGCGGCGGTGTAAAAAAAGCATACCGTGTTATTGATTTTAAACGTGAAAAATTCGGTGTACCTGCTACAGTTAAAACTATTGAATACGATCCGAACAGAAACGTAAGAATTTCATTGGTATTCTACGCTGATGGTGAAAAAAGATATATCTTAACCCCTCAGGGATTGAATGTCGGTGATGTAATCGTTTCAGGTCCTAACGCTGATATCATTACAGGTAATGCTTTACCTTTGGAATTGATTCCGTTAGGTACAATGGTACACAACGTAGAAATGATTCCCGGACGCGGTGCAAAATTAGTCAGAACAGCAGGTGCTGCTGCACAGTTGATGGCTAAAGAAGGCAACTACGTTACTATCAAATTACCGAGCTCAGAAATGAGAATGATAAGAAAAGAATGTTTGGCTACAGTAGGTGTTTTAGGTAACGCTGAACAGAAAAACATGAAAATCGGTAAAGCAGGTAGAAAAAGATACATGGGTATCAGACCTACAGTACGTGGTGTAACAATGAACCCTTGCGATCACCCTCACGGTGGTGGTGAAGGTAAAACAGGTCCCGGCGGACACCCGAAAACTCCATGGGGCAAACCGGCTCTTGGTTACAAAACTAGAAAATCTAATAAACATTCTGACAAGTATATTGTTAGAGGCAGAAAACGTTAATAAGTAAGGAGATAATGAATGGCTCGTTCGCTA
>CASFNW010000006.1 GCA_949296245.1 uncultured bacterium | reverse complement strand
AGGTCGTAGAATCTGCCTCGAACGACGTTTGGCTTGACCATACGATGGCGGGTTGGCAGTCCGCCCATACCGATTTTTATTGACAATAATTTGTAAGCTGATAAATGCAAATAATAAAAAAGACTCCATAAGGAGTCTTTTTATATGGTGTCGACGGCGGGACTTGTCTTGGATTTTACTGTCTCTCGGGCAAGTAATTTGCTTCACTACGTTGCCGCAAATTTTGCCCTCACTTACTCGAGTTCGCTCGCTTTGCTCGACTCCACTCTTACGTAAAATCCGCTGAACCCGCCAAAGACGGATTAAAGCCCTCACCATTCATATATTAAAAAAGGGATAACATATGTTATCCCTTTTTTAATGTCGACGGCGGGACTTGAACCCGCACGGGTTTCCCCACACGCCCCTCAAACGTGCGCGTATACCGATTCCGCCACGTCGACATATATATTTAATTTTCAATTGCCGCGTATACCTCCCCTCTCACAAAAACGATACTCAATCGTTTTTGTTCGGCAGAGTGCCATGTCGACATATATATTTAATTTTCAACAAAAATTATATTATCATAAACATAATATTTGTAAAATTATTTGTTCCCTCTCCTCGGGAGAGGGAGATAAAATGCCGATGAAAAAGACTCGTTCTGCAATACAGACGAGTTTACGAGACGTACAGTGCAGGATACTCAACGGGTAAACCTCCGTTGTTCCTTCAGAACAACCGGGGTGAAGAGTCCAAGCATCACACCTTCTTTGTTTTAAAACTTGCCGATGAAGGGACTCGAACCCCCATGAGTTTCCTCGCACGCACCTGAAGCGTGTGCGTCTACCATTTCGCCACATCGGCATATTAAGTTTTCAATTTTCAGTTCCTTTGTGGCGAAGCAGCTCCGCTGCCGTTCCGATAAGCCCGGCAAAAACAATACTCAATTGTTTTTGCTAATTTCTTAAACTTTACTGGTTCCTGCCACATCGGCATATTAAGTTTTCAATTTACCAACGCTCTGCAGACGCAAGTACTTTCTATGGAATGTATATATAATAAAATTAACATTCTATTTTTGCAAGCAATAAGATTTTTAATACCGACAATACGTATTCTTCTTATTTTTACTCCTTTTATGCAAACAATATGACACTTTTGTCGAATGAAACAAAATCCTGTTTTCTTTAATTTAAAAAAGAAATATTAAAGGAGACAAAAATGAAACACGAAGACATTCTAAAACGTACAAAAGATACCTCTAAAGCAAAAGATTTTTTTCTTGAAAAACTTGCTTTTATGATTGGTCCTGACAGACTCAAACATTTTATAGACAACCATCTTGAAGACTTTAATCTTATCGATGTAAGAGATTACGAAGATTATATAAAAGGACATATTCCTTATGCCGTTCATATTCCGTTTGAGCAGCTTGAAGAACAACTTGTACAGCTTTCTAAAGACAAGATTAATATTGTGTACAGCTATTCTTTTATGTGCCAGAAAAGCAAAAAAGCAGCTTACATGCTTGCTGATGAAGGATACCCGGTGATGGAACTTTTAGGAGGATTTAAAGGCTGGAAAAAACGGGATTTTGATATTATAGAAACGGATGATGCAGAGTATCCGAATTAGTTATTAAATACAGCGGGAAAGTTTTGGCTCCCCGCTGTTTTATACAATATTATTTTTGTTTTTGTTAAGATTTATAAAACAAGCCGTGTCAAAAGGTAATTTTTTTTTATTAGACGTTTTAAGAAAAAATAAGGAAGTAAGAAGTCAATTCATGAAGTTGGATGGTCTTAATTTAAACAATTTTATAAAAACGCCTGTGCAGGCTAATGTGCGCAATAACGTTTCTAATGCTTTAGGAAATGACACGACACAGACGGCGCCGACACAGACAGACTCCCGCGATGCCGGGGGAAATGTCCCAAGTGCTGCTTCAAACCCTATCGACACAAAAAAAGCATCTGAAACGTTAAAAGCACAGGTGCTGGCACAGGCGCCTATCTCTTATACTTTTATCCGCAACATAAATCTTCCTTTTTCTAACAATGCAAAACTATTCCAACTTGCCAACGGACAAAAAGTAGTTGTACTTGAAAAAAAAGGACCTACTGTTCTTGAAACTTATTACAATGTAGGTTCGATGAACGAGCCCGATGAAAAGCGGGGAATCAGCCATTTTAACGAACATATGGCTTTTAACGGTTCCAAAAGTCCCTACGGAAGTCTCGGTTCCGGAGATTTTTTCAAAATAGTAAACGACATGGGTGCATCTACAAATGCATCTACCGGATTTTCCGCAACAAACTATTTTATTTCCTCCCAGCTTCTGGGCAAAGGCAATGTTTTTGACACATCGGCATACATTCAATCACAGCAGCTGCAGTATCCGGAACATACTGCAGAAATGGTAGAAAAGGAAAAAGGTCCTGTTACTTCTGAAATCAGTATGGTTGGTGATGAGCCCGTAAACACAGCTTTAAACAACTGTATTAAAAACCTTTATCAAATACAGACTACCTCACCTGATCTTGTTGCCGGTACGATTTCCAATATAAACAAACTGACAAGAGATGATACACTTGAATATTACAATCTGTGGTACACACCTGACAACAGCGTAACGGTAGTAACAGGCGAGGTTCCTGCAGATGAAGCTATTAATACAATAGCAAAATATTTTAACAAAAGTGCTTATGTGCCCGTACAAAACAGAAAATATCAGGATTTTAATACAATTCAAAAACCTGTCAGAATTGATGTAAAACTGCCTAAAGCTCAATCAAGTGTTGCTGTTCTGGGATTTGCAGGCCCTGCAAATAATTCCACAAAAGAAAATATTGAAATGGAAGTCTTAATGACGGCAATACTGGGCTATAAAAATGCAAGAATAAGTAAAGCACTCAATAAAATTCAATCCGGTGCAATGATGAATATTGAGCGTGTCGGAAACAGACCTTCTGATCCGAAGACAATTTTGATTGCTTCGCAAACAACACCTCAAAAAACAGAACAGGTTATAAAAACAATTTATAAAGAAATAAATAATCTTGTACAAAACCCGCTTACTTCTGAAGAACTTGAAACTGCCAAAAAATTCTTAAAAATGACATATTCAAAAATTTCAGAGGATTCTCATTCTCTTAATTCACTTTTAGGCAATGCTATACTGGATGATGATTTAAATTATGCGGAAAATTATCTTGCAATTCTAAATACCATTACACCTGCTGATATTACAGCTTTTGCAAAAAAATATCTGGATTTGAACAAAGTTTCTCTGTCTGTTATACATCCGCAGTCGTTAAATGATGAGCAAATAATAAATAATTATCAGGAAGCAAACAAAATAACAACTGCTAAAAACTGTGCTGCAACAGTAAATCCCTCACAACACATTGCGTTTAAAGGCAGGATTGAAGATAAAATGTTTGATACTACAAAAATTAAACAGTATAGGCTTGCCAATAACATGGAGGTGATTCTGAATCCAAACAAATCGGATATTTTGTCATCCTATGTAAAACTGCAGACAGTTGTTCCCGCAAATACAAAACCCGGGGTTCCATCAATATTTTCTATTATGCTTAATGAAGGTTCCAAAAACAAAAGTTATAATGACTTTTATAAAGATGTTTATAAAGCAGGAATGTCACTGAAATTTGATGCGGGTTATGATTATATTTATGCGGATGCGGAATCTCTTGTTCAGGATACCGGTTTAACAGTTAATCTTATTAAAGAAGTACTCGCCGAACCGAGAATTAATGAAAAAAGTCTTGAGTATGCCAAAGCTCTTTTTAAGGAAAATCTTTTAAAAGTGGAAAATTCTGCCGCTTCTGAATTATCAAAGGCTTTATTCCCTGATATTCCTAAATATTCAACAAAAGATGAGCTTTTAAAAACTATTGAATCCATTACGCTGTCAGATGTAGAAGAGTTTTATAATTACATAAAAAATAATGCTATGGCAAAAGCTGTTTTTACTGCTCCTGTTGACAAAAAACCGGACGTATCGCAAACAATTTTGAATAAACTGTCATATGGATTGGGCGATTTTAAACCATACAAAGTTGATTTCTTTAAAACTTTTAAACCGATTGAACAAAATAAAATTTTGACAAAAGCAGAACCGAGAAATCAGGCTGATATTATTCAGGCATTTAAGTTTAAAACGAATTATAACCCCAAAGACCAGATGATTTTTTCTCTTTTAAATACAATACTGGGAGGCGGTCCTTCTTCAAGATTGTTTAATGATCTTAGAGAACAGCAAAAACTGGCATATCGTGTAGAATCAGAAATTGATTATGAAGGCGACACGGGTGTTATTTCTCTGGGGATAAAAACAACAACAGATAATCCTCAAGAAAATATTGAACAGTTTGATAATGTAAGAAAATCACTTGACGGATTTAAAAAGCATATTGAAATGCTAAAAATACAGCCTGTGCCACAGGAAGAACTGGACGCAGCAAAATTGCGGGTTAAAACAAGAATGCTTAATTCTCTTGAAACTTCCGAGGCACAAACCGGATTGCTGGCCGGGTCAAAAGATACCTATTTCGGGATAAATGCAATAAATGAAAATCTAAAACTGGTTGATGAAATCACTCCGGAAGATATTCAATATGCTGCAAATTATATTTTTAATTCAAATTCCGTTACATCTATTCTGGCAAGCCAAAAAACTCTGGATAATATGAATATTGCAAATCAGGTTTAATTTAATCTGTCCAGTATCTGTTGGATTTTATCTTTTTCTTCCTGAGGAATATCAAATTTTAAATATTCTTCGTAATATTCTTTTGCATCATTGATATCTCCCCTTGCTGAGAACAGCATGCCAAGTCTTTTGTAACCAAGAGGAAATTTATCATTAACAGAAATACTTTTTAAAAGGTTAGAAATAGCTTTATCAATTTCGTCATTAGCTTCATAAGCCAATGCTGCCTGATAGAATATAAGTTCATTATCTTCTATATATTTTAAAACTTCTTCAAAATTTGCAATAGCACTGTTGTAATCCCCGAGTTCATAATACACCATACCTAAATCCCAGTTTGCATCGTAATTTTTGGGTGCAAGTTCAAGAACTGAATCCAGCGCATCAATTGCATCATCATAACGTTTGTCTTCTATATAAATACGTCCGAGATAATGTCTCAATGCAGCATTGTCAGGAATAAGCGCAATCGCACCCTGTAAAATTTCTATTGCATCCCACAGACGGTTTTCTTTGTAATACAAATCCGCAATGTTTATATATGTTTCAACAAGCTTATCATCTATAAAAATTGCTTTTTTATAGTATTCTTCGGCTTCTTTATTTTGCCCGAGATGTGCATAACAAAGACCTGTATTATTATATAGATGTGCATTTTTGTTATCAAATTCCAGAAGTTTTTTAAATTTTTCAAGAGCGTTTGCATAATCTCTTTTTTTAAAAAATTCCATTGCGCTTTTAAGCTCGTTTTCAAAATTTTTGTCCATAATTCTTTATATCCTGTGAGTTTTATCAATTAATTAAATTATATTAAAAATACATTATACTTTGTAGAGGAATATTAAGGAACTTATATAGCGAATTCCTCTAAAAATTCAAAACTGCGTCATACTAAGCATTAGCGTATACTGAAGGTATTCTGAGACCTACGGTTCTATAATCTTTATACAGCACGAAGAAACTTCGTTTCTGACTTAGCATACCTCTATTTAGACTTGACATTCAGTCAACTCTAAACAGAGTTCTTGGCACGCAAAATCTTCGCTTTTGACTTAGCTCTTCTCATAAAAGCAACTAAATGTTGCTTTTATTCGGCAGAGTCTCTATCTAAAATTGACATTTAGTCAAGTTTCGACAGAGTTTTTGCCTCAAGCAAGAATCTAAGAAAAATAGTAAAACAAATCCTTCGGGCTCTGCCCTCAGGATGACGCATCAGATATGTCATAAAATAATCCGTCATTCTGAGGAAACGAAGTGACCGAAGAATCTAAAAACACAGATTCTTCGCCTTACGGCTCAGAATACCCTCGGGTAGAAGAGAGATCCCGCTCAGACATACTATTGATAAAATCAACTCAAATTTTTCATTATCCATTCGACCATAGGCTTCAAGGCTCGTGCTCTGTGAGAAAGTGTATTCTTTTCTTTCATTGACATATCTGCCATGGTTTTATTGAGATTTGGCACAAAAAACAAAGGGTCATAGCCAAACCCGTGTTCTCCTGACGGTTTTGTATCAATATATCCGTCTATACGGCCTGTCTGTGTATGCAATATTTTACCGTCCGGAGCAACAAGTGTCATGGTGCATATAAAATACGCCTCACGCTCTTCTTCCGGCACATTCTTCATTTCGTCCAGAAGTTTTGCTATTTTAGACTTCTGATCCGGTGCATATCTTGCGGAATGTATTCCGGGTCTATTGTCCAAGGCTTTTACGCACAGTCCAGTATCATCCGCCAGTGCAGGGATTCCCATAACTTTTGCTGCCTCAGCCGCTTTTATATAAGAATTTTCTTCAAATGTCATACCGTTTTCTTCGGGATTAAAATCACCCTCAACCAGTACAAATTCAACACTGTCAGGGTGAATTTCTTTTAGCATATCGTTTATTTCTTCAAGTTTATGCGGGTTTGATGTGCCGAGTGCTATTTTTATCATTTTATTTGCCAAACCTTCTGTTTCTGTGTTCAAATTCCGTAATAGCTTTTATCAGTTCTTCTTCACCAAATTCCGGCCAGTATGTATCTGTAATGTATACTTCCGAATATGCTATCTGCCATAAAAGGTAGTTGCTTATACGTTTTTCTCCTCCGGTACGGATAAGCAAATCCGGGTCAGGTATATTTTTTGTATAAAGATGCTGTGATATTGTATCTTCAGTTATTTCTTCTGCGGGTATACCTTCTTTTACTATAGCTTTTACTGCATTTGTTATTTCGTCACGAGCACCGTAATTAAAGGCTATATTAAGGTTTACACCTGTATTATCTTTTGTTTTATTTTCTGCGTTTTCTATAATTTCTACAAGTTTTGCATTTAATTTTGAAATATCACCGAGAAATTTAATTTTTACATTTTCTCTGTGCATTTCATCCAACTCGCCCAGCAGAGTTTTTGCAAGCAGATTCATCAAAAATTCGACTTCTTCTTTCTTTCTGTTCCAGTTTTCTGTAGAAAATGCATATACGGTAAGATATTTTATCCCGTATTTGTCAAAGAGCCTCATTGTATTGCGCAAAGAGTCAACTCCCTTCTGGTGTCCCATAGCGGAAGGAAGAAATTTTTCTTTTGCCCAGCGTCTGTTGCCGTCCATAATTATAGCTATATGCTTAAGATTTGTTTTTTTAACAGAATCTTTTATATCTTTTTCATTTATTAATGTTTTCAATTTACTATCCTTAAAAATAATCCTGTTATTTCATTATAAAAGAAAATAATCCGGTTTTAAAATATCCGGACAATTTTGACAAACTATTTTCTGAACCTCATCAGCTTGCCTTTTGCTCTGCCATAGAGTTCAAAGACATAAGGTATTCTGACAATTGCAGCAAATACGCTGTATACAATCCCGCACAAAAGTGTTATAACAATTATTTTTACCGTTAATGTAAACTGCGTAACGGCTATATGTGCGTCCCAGAGCCTGTACGCACCCAGACAGACATAATATGTTGCAACAGAAATCACAGCCATTTTTAAAAGATTTTTAAAATAAATGCCATAATCCATACTCATCTTTTTCTTAATCAAAAGTCCGAGCCAGAATCCGTTTATCAAAGTAACAAATGAAGTTGAAAGTGTTATACCGCCTATTCCAAGCTGTTTTACAAACAAAAAGTTTAAAATAAATTTGATTACAATAGACGACAACGCCACAAGAAAAGGTGTTTTCGAATCATTAAACGCATAAAATACTCTCGTTATTGAATCTCTGAAAACATAAAAGATGATTGATATTGATAAATAGCACAATGCTTCTGATACCATCATTGTAGCAACTTCGTTAAATGCACCTCTCTGGAAAATCAACTGTATTGCATTTGTTGACAGCAAAATTATAAGAACCAGAATCGGGAAAGCCGCAAAATTTAAAAGCCCTACACCCTTATTAAAGTAGTATCTGATATTATCGTAATCTTTTTCGCCTACCAGTTTTGAAAAAATCGGGAATAAAGGCACAAGAAACGCTGTAACAAGCACTCCTACAGGGAATTGGAACAATCTGTTTGCATAACCTATTGCTGACCATGCACCCTCCTGTAATTGCGAGGCAAAAAACATGTCCACATAAATATAAACCTGTCCTACAGTACTGCTCAGTATTGCAGGGAATAAAAGCTCCAGAATATTTTTGTACTGAGGATTGTTAAAGATATCCAGATTCGGGCGGAATTTAAAACCGAGCTGCTTCAATTTTGGCAGCTGGTATACAAACTGGCACAAAGCACCCACAGTAGTGGCAGCAGCAAGTATGATACCGGAATTGTCATGATGAACAAGAGAAATTATTGCAATAATCGCCACGCTCATCAAAATAGGAGAAATATTCGGTATCAAAAATTCTTTGTATACAATCAAAATTCCGTAATAAATCCCTACAACACCGCCTACTGTCAAAACAGGCGCCATAATTTTCAAATGCATACCCGCAAGATGTATCAATTCCGGTGTTCCGTTTGCAATGATTATTTTCATAATAACGTCAGAAAAGACAAAAACAAGAACACCTAGCAAAAGGAATACAAGAAACGAACTTGTTAAAAAAGTATTAAAAAGCTTGTTAACCTCGGGCGAAGCTTTTTCATTAAGATTTGGAATCATTTTTGAAAAAACGGAGACAACAGCGCTGTGAAAAGGGCCTCCTATGCCGCCTAAAAGAATTATAGATATTGCAGGAATTTGATATGCATAAAAATATGCGTCAGAAACCATGCCTGCTCCATAAAAGTTTGCAATAACAACATCTCTCAAAAAGCCTATCAGCTTGCTGATTATGGTAACATAAGCGATTATCCATGCGGCTTTTAAAAGACTCTGGGTCTTTGATACTTTGGCGGGTTCTGCCGTTGTATTATTGTCTAATGATGTTTCATTGCTCATTTACTGCCTCTTTTATTTCAACATAAGCTCTGACAGGCTTTTTGTGCATTTCCGAATAAGGTAAAATGTATGTAATTTTGTTTTCGCCTTTTTTTATGTATTTACTTATATCAAATTTTTCATACCTGAACAAACTGGGAATCATCTCCACACAGAGTTCTTTTCCGTTTACTACAACGGTGAGTTTTGTAAACTGAAATTTATTTTCCACCACAAGAACGGCGGATTTTTCTTTTGTATAGAATACCTGAGCCGCTGTATCTTTGCCTGTCTGATTGGATAATTCAACAGGGAATGTTGTTATAGCGGTATTTTTAAAATAATGCTGTATTATATCCTCGTATCCAAAGCCCTGCTTTGCCATTTCTCCGGCACCATACTGGCTCATCCCCACGCCATGCCCGAAACCTCCGCCTCTTGCGGTGATTTTTGTCACAGGTTTTGTGTGTTTATATGATTTTTCAGGTTTTACAGTTTCTATATCAAAAATAACGTTAGCCGAGGGCAGAGAAATGTTGTTTTTCTGAAAAGTCCTTCTGATAGGCAGTTCTTTTTGTACGGTAAATTTACCTTTGTCCGTATAAATATCCACACACATGGCTTTACCCGAGACACCTCTTCTTGAGACTTTTATGTCTTTTATGGAACCGAAATTGTCCGCATTTGTCAATTTCGGATAAACAAACCCTGCTGCGGACTGGGTTTTCAATGTTTTTTTCAAAACATTTTCCAGTTCTGTTTTTTCCCATTCTTTTGTCCATCTGAAATACGGAGATGCATTGTCAAAAGTTTTGGGCTCGGTTGTATAAAACTCACGGGCTGCTTTTTCGTTATCCAGTACCGGAGTATCTTTTATATCCGGCACGCCTTTCATATAAGGTTTTGGCGCACCCGGAAAAAGCCTTGTTCCGTTGGATAAATCCGTAGAAAAAGCATTTTCATAATTTTCCGTATACCCGCCGGCTGTAGAACTGTACAGAGCAAGAATCAGTTCTCCTTCATTCATTGCCACAATATCTTCTGTTTCAAAAACAGCTCTGTCCGAAAGCTCCTGTTCCGTGTTTGCGCCGTAATAAACCTGACAGGCTACGGAATCGCATACATCAAAATTGTGATAACTGCGCTCTCTCGGTTTCAGCACATAGTTTCTTGCAAGAACAGCCTGTGCTTTCAATGCTTCCAGCCCGAATCTCACCGGCATTTCGTTCGGGACAACGCCTTTTAAATATGCCTCTACATCAAGAATATTTATTATATTAAACTGATTATCCTTTTTAGGAACTTTTGTAAGTTCAAAAACACCCCTGTAATATGCGGGTTTTCCTGCTCGTTTAAGATTTGCCACAGTTACATATCCGTTATCTGATTCCACAATAATCGGCCCTGCCAGATTCTGCGCAAGTATAGAATCATCCTCCTGCATAACAGTGAACATATTGTCTTTTATCTCTATTTTTACATTTGTATTACCGTCAAACTCCGATATCAGAGAATTTGTGCTTTTATCCTTAAGTCTGAAACTGTCCGTTGCGCTGATGACGGTATTTGTAAAATAATAATTTTGAAATTTCTGGTCGCTTATTCCGACCTTTACCATTTTATTTCCGTTTGCCGGAATTGCAAAAACAGGTGCAATCACGGCGGCTGTTATAATCAATGAAATTAAAAACTTTTTATACATTTTTTTATTAAAAACTTCTCTCTACTTGTAAATGTCTGAGGCGTCCTCGCTTGTACCCGAGGGTATCCTGATGCGTACGGATTGTATAATTTTTATACTGCATGCAAAAGCTTCGCTCTAGCTCTGCCGATGTTGCAGCCAGTCTAGAATTTTGTGACTCTGCCGAAGAAACAATTAAGTATTGTTTCTGAGAGGTAGACCCCATGCACTTGTTGGCTGTGCCGGACTTGTTGTTAAATGTTGAACTTGTTTATTGCACAGGTTCAACAAGTAGTCGGAGTCAGTTGACTATATGAAATATTCTATAATAAACAAAAAAAATCGGCTTTTCTTTTACAAGATTCAGCCGAGATGGATAGAATTAGTATTACGGAGTTTATAGAGGAGTTTACATATTGCATGAAATCCCGTTAAAAAATTTTTTGCTATTATTTCGTCAAATTATTAACAAATGTTAAGTTTGATTTTTTATGGTATTCTTTTTCGTATGGATAAATTACGTCTTTTTTTTGAATATACACGTGCTTATGCACTGCCAATGTCCGTAACTGCCTGGGCAGTAGCTTTTGCCTTTGGTATTTCAAATAACGGAAATATTTTATACGGAGTTGTTGCACTGTTCGGAATAATCTGTGCGCATCTTGGTGCAAATCTTTTTGATGACATAATTGATTACAAAAAATATCTGAAATCTCAAAAGAAAGAACAAAAGATTAACTTAAAAAAAGGTAAATGTAAATGTTTTTTGAACGGAGAATTGTCTGTAGTGCAGGCCCTTAAAATATGTTTTGTGCTTTTTGGTTTTGCTGCTTTGACAGGTTTATTTTTTGCCGGAATATATAAACTCCCAATTTTAATAATTATGGGCATAACAGGTTTTTTATGTCTTCTTTATCCTCGTTCAGGATATCTCGGGCTTAGTGAAATCATAATAGGAACAATCTTTTCACCGCTTTTATTTACCGGTGTATATTATGTAATGACAGGCATGTTTTCAGCAAAACTATTATTGCTGTCAGTTTCTTTTGCATTTGTGACAATATGTCTTTTATACACGGATTTTTATCTGGATTACAACACAGACAAAGAAGCCGGCAAAAAAACAATTCCTGTGCTTTGCGGAAATAAACAAAATGCGTACTACTTTTATATTTTTATAATTTTTTTGATATATGCAAATTTATTTATCGGAATACACGGACATGTTTTTCCTTTAAAATATTCAATAATTTTTCTGTCTGTATTTCCTGCATTGAGTACTATAGGAAGACTTCAAAAATATATTGATAAAGAAATTAAAGACGAAAAAGAGTTTTTGGGTGCAATGAATAATGTCCAAAAATTTGCCGGAATTTTTGCAATACTTTGTATAGTGAGTTTTTTTTAATTCATATAACTATTTATATATTCAATTGTGATTAAATGTTAAAATGTACATTAATAAAATGTACACTCAGAAGAATTTATAATACAATTTTGATAAGTTTTACAATTGGAGAGCAAGGTTTTGATTAAAAAAGCAATGGTCATGGCAGCAGGTGTTGGTTCAAGATTGGATCCTCTTACCCAAAAACTCCCCAAACCGCTTGTACCGGTACTAAACAGACCGGTTATGGATATTCTTCTGGAAAAACTTAAAGATTTCGGAGTGGAAGAAGTTATTGCAAATACCCATTATCTTGCTGATAGTATAAAAAGCCGTTACAGCGTAAACTCTCCTGTAGATATTAAATTTACAAGCATATACGAAGAAACATTGTCAGGAACAGCAGGCGGTGTAAAAAAATGCAAATTTTTCTTTGATGATGTAGAAGATTTTATTGTAGTAAGTGCTGACGGGCTCCATGATGCTGATTTAAACAAAATAGTCAAATCGCATAAAGAAAGCGGCTGTATTGCGACAATGGCAATTGTTGCAGTCGATCATGAAGAAGTTTCCAAATACGGTGTAGTTGTACCTTCTGCAAAACATCTTGTTATGGAATTTCAGGAAAAACCTCCTGCAGAACTTGCAAAAAGCAATTACATAAACACCGGTATTTATGTCTTTAATAAAAGGATTTTTGATTTTATACCTGACGGTGTTGTATATGACTTTGCAAAAAATGTTTTCCCCGCACTTTTAGAAGCAGGTGAAGATATTAATGTTTACAGAATCTACTCATACTGGTCTGACATCGGCAGCATAGAACAATATATTCAATCAAATAAAGATGCACTGAACCGCAAAGTGATGATTAAAAATCCGAATATAATGAGAAAATACGATGCTGTTTATTGTATCGGCGATTACTGCGATATCAATGAAAACATAAAAATTCAAAACAATGTAATTATTGGAAATAACTGCAAGATAGGGAAAAATGTCGTCTTAGATAATGTGATTTTATGGGATAACGTTAAAATAGGGGACAATGTTAAATTGCAAAATATTGTTGCAGCAAACAATTGTGTTATAAAAACTTCACTTAGTAATAAAATACTCGGACCGGATAAAGTTATTGAACCGGACTTGATAACACAATAAAGAAAAGGAAGACACGAAACATGATAATAATAATGGAGCCAAAGGCCACAGTCGAACAAATAAATGCAGTAAAAAGATATATGGAAAACAAAGGGTTTAAAATTGTTTTAAACCATGGCGATGTAATGACTGTTCTTGCTGCAATAGGTGACAAAAGGCTTATTGAACCCCAATCAGTGGCTTCGTTTGAAGGGGTTAGAGAAGTAAAGCTTATACAAGAACCCTATAAACTTGCCTCCAGAGAATCAAAAGAAGAAGACACCGTAATAGAATTTAAAAACGGAGTAAAAGTAGGAGGGTTGGAAAAACCTGTTATGATGGTAGGCCCTTGCTCTGTCGAAAAAGATTTTGGCTGGCTTATGGAAGTAGCGCAAGCAGCAAAAGAAATGGGCTGCGAATTTTTGCGAGGCGGTGCCTTTAAACCCAGAACCTCACCCTATGATTTTGACGGACTGGGAGAAAAGGGTCTTAAATATCTTAAAGAAGCAGCAGAAAAAACAGGTCTGCTTGTTGTATCCGAAGTTATGGATACAACTGATGTGGATATGTTCTGTGATTATGTAGACCTTATCCAGATAGGTGCAAGAAATATGCAGAATTTTAAGCTGCTTAAAGCCGTAGGCAAAACCGGTAAACCGGTTCTTTTAAAAAGAGGACCGGCAGCTGCTATCAGAGAATTTTTGCTTGCAGCAGAACATATCATGGCAAATGACAATGACAAGGTTATTCTCTGTGAACGCGGCGTAAAAGGTTTTGATTCCACATTTACAAGAAACACACTGGACATTGCCGCAATACCTATTATCAAAAAATACTCACACCTCCCGATAATAGCAGACCCGAGTCATGGCACAGGCCGGAGATATCTTGTTGAACCGATGAGCAAGGCTGCTCTTATGGCAGGTGCAAACGGACTAATGATAGAAATACACAATGATCCTGACAATGCATCTTCTGACGGGGCTCAGAGCTTAAATTTGACACAATTCAGAGAAACACAGAGACATCTAAACAAGCTCATCGGAAGAATTGATTACGATAACAAAGTTTTAAAAGCCGAAATAGAAAAAGCAGCTCTAAGATGCTGAGACGGCCTCGTTTATAGACGTGATACACGGAGTGCAAGTGACGCCAAGTCTAACATTTTGCGGAAGTGACCCCATGCACTTGTTGCCTGTGCCGGACTTGTTTGTAAAAATGTACTTGTTTATCGCACAGGTTCATCAAGTGGTTGGAGTCAGTTGACAATATGAAATTAATGAAACAATACGCAGATAGAAAAGAAATATTTATTTTTCAAAAATATAATACGCTTAATGATGTTTTAAAAAATAAATTCATAAAGGCTCTTATGTATGAAAAAGCACTTAAAGCAGA
Source organism: uncultured bacterium (assembly GCA_949296245.1). Taxonomy (GTDB): domain Bacteria; phylum Cyanobacteriota; class Vampirovibrionia; order Gastranaerophilales; family Gastranaerophilaceae; genus Limenecus. Next base: position 46,341 of record CASFNW010000006.1, on the reverse strand, counting down.
AAAGAAAAATTAGAGTGTTTCTTTACGTTTCTTTTCCAGAGAACCTGTGTTATCCAGCTCTGTGATTATTCTGATGATTGCATGTACAATAATCAAAAGCTGCGGGGATATTTTTGCAGATTTTGAAAATTCTACGTTCATTTCTTTGTTTTCTTCTGTATCATTTCTGTCTTTTCTTACCGTATAAGAAGGATTTTCTGTCAGGTGCAGCGCATTTTCAACTTTGACAGCTTCATTGAATCTTTCTTTCGGAAAAGTATCCGAACAGTTCACATCCATCGAATATCCCTGTTCATTATTATACAGAAGAATTTTTACCATACCGTAGTTCTTTGTGGTTATGATAATAGTGATTGTGTCCTCGCCTGCGTTTTTTTGTCCTTCAGCAGCAGAATCTGCTCCGAAGTTAAAACCGACACTTTCATTCAAAGGCAGCCAGGGCAGATACATAACCATAAGGCTCTTTAGTATCTGTGCCTGCGAAGCATCATTTGCCGGAATACAGGCATTTATCAGTACAGACATTTCTTTTAGCTGCTGGGTGTTATATATTCCTGATTGATTCATAGTTGCAATCATTTTAGAGAGTTTTTCAAGAGCAGCCTTGCCGTTTGTTTGCAGCAAAACAAGTATTTTTGACAAATCCAGCTCTTTTGTCATTAAAGATGCAAGTTCTTTAGAGCTTACAGTCTTTCCTTGAGTTACAATCTGCTCCAAAAGCTGTGTCAGATTTTCGGGGAAATCAAACATGTGCTTCATAAGCCATGACTGCTCTACATTGGTGAGCTGTTTTAACATCATCTGTGTATTCAGAATATCCTGTTGTCTTGCCATATTATTGGCAATATTCTGTGCGGTTTGCTGAACAGCTTTCATCGCTTCGTTTTGTGCCCGCTGAAAATTTTCATTGGCAATTTTACCGGGCTGCTGTGCAGGCATTTTACCGGTACTGTAGTCAAAAACATTTTTTATGAACTGTCCTAAATTAATTTCACTCATCTGAGAGCCATTTGTTTTAATATTTAATAAGTATAATAATTTTTTTCAAAAAATAAAGTATTTTAAAATTTATTTGCCTGACTTTTCTCAAAAATTTCTCTGCTTTTTGCCAGTGCATGATTTTTAAAGGCACACATACCGTGTGTTTTGTCGTATACACCGATACTTGTTAACCGGTTTGCAACAAGTTCATTTAAATCTTCGGGTGCAACAAATAAAGCACATTCAGGTGTACAAGCATCAAAATTAAAAGGACATTTTTTAATCATTTTTATTGTCTCCTTTTTTTAATTCTGCCACTACGAACAAAAGTTTGCATACGCAGTTCAGGTGATTTTTTCTAAAAAGTACTTAACAAATTTTAATAAAGTATTATAATAAATATGACGAATTCTAATTTTTTCTTATAAATAAAAATGTCAGTAAATTAGGATTCGGTCTCATCCCCATGTCCAGGAAAGGATTTTTATGATAAGAAACTTGATAGGTATTATTTCGCAAACTCTTACGCCGTCAAAATCCACGGCGATAAGTAATGTACAATCAACATCAATAAATCCGTTTGCGCCTTCATCAACAAATCCTTTTATGTCAAACTCGGCAATTCATTCTAACTTTTACGGTAAAAACCAGCCGGTAAGAGGCGGATACTTTGCAGGTTACTATAACGGCAAACCAAATATAGTAGGCAGAAAACTGTTTTTAGAAGTTTAGTCAGTTATTGTTTTTGTTGTAACTTACAGAACTTATAAATTCTGCCGGAATTCTTTGCCTGAATCTTTCATTGTTTCTTCTAAATCCGGAGTATCAACTTCAAAGATATGAGCCTGTGCAGGACCCAGATCAATATCTATAGCGTTGTTTTGGGCTTTCCATGTGCTTCCTGTCCCGTATTTAGGAGACAAATCTTGCAGTACTTGTGTTGATTTAAGTCCAGGTACGTTAACTTTTACTTTTTGTCTTGCATTTACATCGTGATTTGCAATAGTAATAAGTGTCTTGCCGTCTTTGCATCTAGCATAAGCTATAACTTCATCTCTGTTGTTATTATCAACTTTAAGCTCTATATAGCTTCCTTTTGTAATAAGTTCACCGTAGCGCGGTCTAACACAATTCATCAAATAGCCGAAATGCTGACCTATTTCAGGATGCTCACCGCCCGGTTTTGCCGCTTCGTTGAAGATATCAACATGTTCAGGGCTTGTATAATAGGTTATATTGTCTTTTGTCAGTTTATATTCTTTGAAAAATTCTATTACATCTTTAAATTTAGGATCAGCAGCAAGCTGTTCAACAGTCATATTTCTTGCCTGAGGAGAATCCATTAACTGTTTTATGTTGAAATTTTTTGATGCAATACTGTCTATGTATCCGAATATATTTTGGAATTCGGATTGTGAATATAACTGCTGGAACGTTGCATCAGGATTTTGTTCTATATATTCGGAAATTTTGTTCGAGAATGAGAGCAAGAAGTTGATATTGTTTCCGTATTTATTATCCTGTTTTAGCTGTGATACAGGTTTAGTTGTATTTAGCAGTTGCAAAAGATTTTTCTTGAAATCTACGGAATTTAAAATGCAATCCACAGTTCTCTGGTAAGATGCATTTTCCAATAATTCATTAAATGTTTTATTAACATATTTGCTGCCGTATTCATAAATATATCTGTCACCGGATTCATAGCCCGTTACAATATACGGATTTGTCATAGGAACGGTTGTTTGAATAACATTGGTCATCATGCAATAGTCCGGTCCTCCGTTAGACATCGGGCTGTGGTCATCGTGAGTGGCAAAAGAACCGATTAAAGATTTTCCTTTATTGTGTCTGTATGACATGTCTAAATTGTCTTCAATAAATTTATGGAAATCTTTTGCTTTCCACATATGGAAAATATGGTACTGTCCGTAATATGAATCAAAACCGGATTCTAAAGCTTCTTCCGGACGGTCAGCAGGCATGTTCTTCATAGGAGAAGCGTCTTCATAAGTATAACATTCGGCAAGAAATGCAAATTCAGGGTCTTTGCTTCTTGCATAAGAAATCAGATGATCCCAGAATTGAGGAGGCTTAGCTCTGCCTACATCAGCTCTGATTCCGTCTATACCAAGATCAATACACATGTCTATAAATTTTTTGTGATAATCAAACAATTCTTTATTCAAGATATTGTTATCCTTGTCCTCCCAGGGATTAAACATTCTGATATCTTCCCAGCCTTCAGGAGTTTTTGGATTGCCTTCAGCATCAGTTGCTCTTAATTCAGGGTGCTTTTCATAAAGATCAACAGACATACAGCTAGGTAAATCTACCATAACCTTGATGCCTCTTTTGTGACATTCGTTTATTGCATCTTTTGCTTCTTCATATACAGATTTTGGATTTCTCGGATCATCAAGTTTCGGATCTATGGAAAGATAATCCATCGGTGCATATACAGAACCTGCGCTGCCTTTTGCTGCCAGCTGTCCCGGAGGATTTATAGGCAGCCAGTGAAGAGTATTAATACCGTATGTTTTTAGTTCATCAAGCCTTTCCACCATATTTGTGAAATATCCGGGTTCTTCATTTTTATCAATAAGTCCGTTGCCATTGGTATCTTTTGCATTGAATGTTCTCGGAATCATTGCATAAATAACTGCCTGATTGTTTTGAAACATTGAACGCAAATTATTTTTGTAATTTACAGGCTGTAAAGCAGCTTCAGCAGAAACACTTGCAGCTGGAGAAATAGTTTTCGACTGAGTTTTGTTAAGCAGTAGTGTCATAAGACTGCCATGAGCATAATTACGGTTATAATCATCTGCAGCAGGTGTAGAAACAGGAAGATAAGCTGCATTCACCGGCGATTTTGTATTTTGTAATACAACAGCATTTTGTGTACCGTAATTTTGCATCATTTGTGTGAGTAAAGATGCTTTAAAATTAGGTTTTATAGGTGCTGATGAATAGTATAAACCGCCGTTAATCTTCATTATTTCAACGCTCCTTGTAATGATTGTTTATTCTTTATTTCTTTATTAAGATTATTGTTTTTACCCATCTTTGCTATTGTGTATGCAGATACTGCAACGGTACCTGCCAGAAGCCCATACACAAGTTTCAGCCATTTATTTCTTGAACGTACATTTTGAGCAGCCGAAGCCAAAAATTCCGTAACATTCTTTCCTGAAGCCTCTGCTACTGCTTTATTTGCTGTTAAGAATTCAAAACAGCTTGATTCTTTAAGACAATTAATAGCTCCATCCAGATTATAGCCTGCCTCAAATGCTCTGCCTGACGCAAAGTCACGTAATAATTTTTTGTAATTTTGTAATTTTTCAAAAGTAAATCTTTGCGTACCGTCTGAAATATTTTCTCCGAGATCCGCTATTCTGTCTTCAAGAACTTCTGAAAGGAACTTGTATGCTTCTTGTACTTTAGAACGATTTTTTAAATCTTCTATAAAACCGCCTAAAGCATTGTCTTGCCTCATATAATTTTTACCGCCGCCTTGTTCTGAAAGTTTATAATCAATACGTAAGAATCTAGCTTTCATAATCCAGTTATTTACATTAATTTTACGTATTAATGCTTTATTTTCGGCAATTTTATCCATATTGTCGCCTGTAATTGCTGCAGCGGTTTCAAGATGCAGTTCGCCAAAAATTTGTTCCGCAATACTGCACAAGACAGGGAAGGAGTTTTTAAAACCTCTTGTACCAAGCGGCAGCTCGGCTTCCATCTTTGTTGTCCAGTTGTTAATATCGTTTCTTGTCAGAACAGTATCTTTTAGATATCTGGCCATAGCAGCTTTTGCCTTTGAAGCATCCATCTTTTCAAACATTTGATAATGCCAGTCATGTTCACGACGGAAATTGAAAGTACCGATATCGCCGACTATTCTTTCAGCCAGATTATCAAGATTTTTGAATACATCAAGAGCCTTTATCGGACGGACAAAAGAGTCTATTGTATTTCTTAATTTACGCTGTACTGATGATATTTTACGCAGATAGTATGTAGTTATCGTATCTTTGAAATATCCGCCAAAATTTGCATGTGCGGAAGATTCCATCAAGTCTTTAACCTTAAACAGAATTCCCGGATTTTCAATGGTGCCTATAAGCTGAATTACGGCTTTTTCTTCTTTTGAAATAGCACCTTTAGCATATTCTGACATTGTCTGAAGAACTTTTTTATATTTTTCAGAATCTGCTGCAATTTTTTCAAATCTTTCGGCAATAACTCTTGTTGCCTTAGTTGAATCCGTTGTCGCAAGTACAGCGAGCTCTTTATTTGTAAAGCCAAGAGCTTTTACATATTTTTGAGGCAGTGTCTCCCATGAAATTGCAGTTGCTGATTCTGCAATATTTTTGATTGTTGCTTTTTCAAAGAGGTTCAATCTGCCTCTTATCTGGCGGTTCATTTCAGCAAATTTGAAGATTTTTTCTATCTGGGTTCTGGAAACAATATGATGTCTTTTTGAATCGTATAAGGCTTCCAATTTATCATTGATAAGCTGTCTTGCTCTGTCTACAGCTTCTCTTGCAAGATTATTACCCTGCTTTTCATTATCTACAGTCATAATAGCTGCAGTAGACAAATGTCTTTTCAGCAGATTTTGTTGTGTTTTGTTTAAATCAGACACTCCATCCAGATAAATTTCTTTAAACAGATTATCAATATCCTGAGATTTTAAACCTTCATAATTTCTTATTTTTTCCGGAAGCAATGCTTTTTTATCATCCGGAAGTTTTGAAACAACTTCATCAAAAGATTGTTTTACTATGTTTACAAGCTGTTGTTTAAATTCTTGATTTACTGTAACAAACGGCTCTGTCATTCTGGCATCTTTTTTCATAGCTGCTTCTATAGATGTATAAAAACCGCTGCCGTAGAATTCTTTTTCAAGGAATTTATTAAGCTTTTTAAATTGCTCAGGAGTGAGTTCGCCGTTTTGTGGAATTAAAGACTCAAACTGTTTTTGTGTTTTTTCGGGAATTGTTATACCTAAACTTTCAGACAATTTATCAATATCAGTAACTCTCGGGCGTCCATTTTTTCCGAGCAAAGTTTCAACAGTTTGTTCAAATTTTTTCAGTTCTTCTGTTTGTCTCTGGTATCTGCTTGTTTCTATCAAATTCTTAAGAGGATTTTGCAGTGCATCAGCAGCAAGAGAAGAAAGAACCGGCGTCATAACTCCTGCGGTCAGCATCCCGAGCGTTTTGCCCTGTACCGCTACCTGCCCCATCTTGTTCATAGTAGCTTCGTTTCTGTCTTTAATCCCTTTTTCTATACCAAGTTTGTCACCTATTTTTTCAAGGTAAACATAATCATGGTCATATTTTGCCTGATATTCTTCTTTAGTTAAAGGTCTGCCGTTTTTGTCAACATATCTGTATATATCCATCGGACGGTATTGGTTGTCTTCAAATACATCTTTTACCCTGCCGTCTGAATCTTTGTATTTCTGGTTAATATCTACTCCGTAAATAGCTTTAATCGGCATACCGAGAACTTTCGGCCAAATCGCCATAGATGCAAACCATGTAGCAAGTCCGACAAATTCCATACCTTTTGCAAACGGGAACATTTTTGAAGTTGCAAGAACAGTAGCAATACCCAAAGAGCCTGCTCTAAGCGTAAGGTCGTTAATTTTTCCTACGGAATAGTCCTTGCCTTCGCCTTTAAATGCTGCGTTATAAAAATATTTTGCATAATCGCCGTATGATTTTACGGTTCTTGACATTGATTGGAAAATATTTTCTTTAATCAGTTCACCTGAAGCCTGTCTTGCGCTGACACCTGCAGGTGTTGTTCTTGCAGGGCTAATCGGTTCTGCCAGGATATATGTGTAAATTTTATCCTGAGGATAGCGGTTTTTAATTTCATTCAACAAAGGATTTACATTAGCAGCAAGAACAGGTTGAGACTGCACCGGTCTTGCAACAGTTGTCTGCTGAGGTCTGTTAACAGGTATATTTTGTATTAAATTTCCCATTATTCAGCTACCTCATTTTGTCTGTTTGCGCCCGATGATTCAATTTTATGACCTCTTGCAGAAGTTTTTGCCGTTATAAGTGACATAGCAAGCAAAGTAGCTGCTGCCGCAGACAAAATAACAGACTTGCCCACGATAGAAGAAGCTTTACTGTGTCCATGCCAGAATTGCTTAAAACTTTCGCCAAAAGGTTTTAGTATATAATCGTAAGAGACAATCTTTGCATTGTGCAGACGATTTTTTAAACTAATCTTACGTCCGAATATACCTTTTGAAATCGTCTTTTTAAAACCTTCAGAGGACATCTTGTCCCATGCTTTCTGGTTTGCCATGCCGATACCGAGTGTGACAAAGAAAGCTGTCAGTGCATATTGCCATGCTCTTGCCATAATTATGGTTTTCTTAATTAAAGGTTTTACGGTTTGATCCGCATCGTTTACATCACCTTTTACTCCGTATTTACGTGCAATCTTTTCTGTATCGATTTCTGATTTTTTTACATCATGGTCATATATCAAATCTGTTCTTGTAAACTCGCTGCTTTCATATAAAGTGCGGTATTCTACATCCTTTTTAAAATCCCCGGTTTTGCTGGTAGATGTAGATATTGCTTTTGCATACGGGTGTCTCAGGTCAATTCCTCTTGTAAATCTTACGGTATGATTAACCAGTGATTTTGCAAAAGCTGCACCAAGATAGTATAAACCAACACCGAGAGCCATGTGTTTTGCAACACCTTGAGCAGCTCTGGCTGATTTAAAGTTGTCTTTTTTCACACCTGCATAGAATAATGCCGCAAGTATAGGACCGCCTAGATAATAAGGGAATTTTGCAGTTTGTAAAAATTCATAGAATGTGTAATCAGGTGCACCTGCAAGACCTCTCGGGAAATGCACAAGGGGGATATCAAGCGTCTTGCTTAAATTTATCCGCATGCGATTCATAAATGTATTCGGAAGAATCTTATCTTCTTTATATTTCCTATTATCCACATCGTGTGAATTGTCACCGGCATGAAAGTTTTGGCTTATATAAGATTTCTCTGTCGATGATACAGGCAAAGAACTTGAATTGACAGGAATATTCAGCTTATTGTTAGTGATGTTTGATACAGTAACCATAATTTCCCTTGAATCGCATGTAAATCCTAATTATAAAAGGATTGTCAAAAATTTTTTTGCTAGCAGATATAGTGTAAAATTTACCCAAATCCCTATAAATTAGTCTACCACAGGATTTTCACAATAAAAGTCTTTTTTACAATTTGTAATAATATTTTTATCTTGTTTTTAGTAAATATTAATTGACTTTGCAACTTTTATTATTAAAACATAATCATACAAACGTATGTAGTAATCATTAGAGCAATACTGAATAATTAAATAGTGTAATAGTAAATCGTGGATATCCATGCCTTTTCGTTACAGACTCCAAAAAATTCTGGATTTCAGAATAAGAAAAAAAGAAGAACAACTCCAAAATGTACGTAATGCTCAGGCACTTGTACTAAAAATAGAAGGGCTTATTGACAGAAACAATAAAGAAATTTCCCAAACAAGAATAAATATGCGCCAGGCTGATTTTTCCATGTATGAGTCTTACGATACTTACCTAAAACATCTCTATGACAAAGGTGAAGCTCTGGAAGAAGACAGAAAAAAAGCCCAGGAAGCACTGGAAGAAGAGAAAGACAAATTAAGAGAACTTGAAAAAGCAGTAAAAGTACTTGAAAAACACAAGGAGCATTCAAAAGAAGCATACATTGAAGAAGAAAAAAAAGCTGAGCTAAAACAATTATCCGAAGTTGCAATACAAAAATATTTTGCAAAAACTAAAGCAAAACAAGAAGAAGAACTCGAAGAGTTAATGAAAAATCCAAGATACAATGAAGATTTAGAAGACTCCCAAGAATCCCCCTTTTGATAGTGAAAGGAACTCCCCATATGAATATATCAACCGGCAGCGCATCTGCAGCCGAAACAACAACTCAAACACAACAAAGCGCCAGTGATGTTCAGGCATCTTCCAATGCTGATAAAGTTTCTAATGCAGCTAAAAAAGAAGAATTAAAAGAAGAAAGCGCCAAAGACACCCAAAATGATTTTAAAAAAGTTCTCGAAGAGCAAAAAGATACTGACAAAATCAGTATTGACGAGCCGCAGCAGTTAAACAATCTTAATCAGATGATAAACGGTGAATATGTTAACAAATTTGGTTTTGATACTATATCCGGAATGAAGAATATAAAGTCAATATACAATTATGACACCATTAAAATCTCAAAAGAGGATGCAAAATTTTTTGCGGATTTGGTAGAAAACAAACAGTTCGCCATGCAGCAAAACGGCGAGGCAAATCTTGTAAAATTTGCAGATGAAATAGGCCCTACATATAAAACACAGCAGACATCAAAAGTCCTTGCGGATTTGCTGACAAAAGCATATAACGAACAAAAACCCGTGAGAATAAGTTTTGATAACAATGTATCAGTTGTTTTAAAAGTTGATACAAAAGGAAAAATATCTGCGGAATTTATACCCGGAGACAAAGCCGTAGAGGCATATCTTCGTAACAATATAAATTCTCTTAAATTGCGTTTTGATGACCAGAATATTCCATACAATGACATTATGTACAGGCAGTCAAATAACGGTAATCAAAACAGACAAAGACAAAATCAACAAAAAAATAAAGGAGAGTAAAAATGAACGATTCATTTGTAAACGCTCTAAATACACAAAAAAACACATCCGACTGGATGGATGCAATTTCGGAAAACCTTACGAATATCTATACTCCCGGGTATCGTGAAACACAGGCAACATTCAAAACTTTTTTGAACACAGGTATTGTAGATGGTTTTAATAAAAAGGTAAGCCAGGGCAAATCAACTCCGGGTACTTCTAACGAAAACGTATTCTTAGAAGGCGAAGGCTATTTTACACTTCGTCGTGAAGACGGTCAAATTGTATATTCCAGACTCGGTGAGTTTACTTTTGATAAAGAAGGTGTCTACAAAAATACAAGCGGATATACGGTTCAAGGCTATATTTTGAATGATAAAGGCGAAATTATGCAGGGCACAAAGCCCATTGATGCCGATATTTATGCAGAAACAGGAATAAAAGGCGGTGCTGTAAATATTCCGACCACAAATATCAAGCTCTGGATTGACCCTAATAACGGTAAATATCTCGGTAAATATGACGAATTTGAATTTAAAGGCGACGGTATACTATACGGGAAATCCGACGGAGGCAGAAATGTCGTACCTTTATACAAACTCGCTATTATGAATTTCCATAACCCCGAAGGCTTGTACGAAATCAAACAGGGTGAGTTTATAGAAACAGAAGAATCCGGACGTCCGGTTATAGGCAGAGGCGAAGTAAGAGGAGGCTTATTGGAAATGTCGAACTGTGATTTTTCTGCTAACATTTCGTATTATCAGCAGGCAAAAATGCAGATGGATGTAGCCAATAAACTTATCCAGACAAATAAATCCCTATTGCAGGAAGTTTTGCAGCTGATAAGTTCATAATAAAGCAAGTTTAACCTGCTTTTTACACAAAGTATCCGGGCATAGCTTATAAACAAACAAAAGCAAGCAAGATTTCAGGACAAAAGCTTGTCTTATGTTAATCTTGCGTGCTTTACAAAAGATAAAAATCCTAATTTATAATTCCCTTGTTTTTAGATGAGACAAAAACAGGGGCTTTTATTTTAAAAATTTAGAAGCAATGTCTACAAATAAAAGATTTTCAAATAATCTTGTTATACCATTTTTATCCTTTATTGCGGTGTTACCGTCTTTTGTAATGGTATATACATCAGAACTAACTACTTTTCCGCTTCTAATCATTACATCTTTGCATTTAATCGGGTTATTTGCAGAATCTAAAATTACAGACCTTGTTCTTGAGAAGATATTTGGAATGCTATCTTTAACAATTTGAACAGTATTGCCGTTTTTAGCACGATAAATTGAAACCATATTATTATTAAGACAAATTTTATTTATTAAAGTCATGATTTTTACTTCCTTTTTTACTGCAAAAATATTAAAACATCTGAAAAAAATTTTTTGTTACTTTTATTTCATTAATTAACTTTTCTATATGAAACAGAAACAATTAAATTTTTATCAGTAGTGTCAACAATAGCCCAGCGCAATGGTTCTATACCCTTTTGCGCTAAACTATTCTCTATATATGAACCTGTTAAATTTATGTTTTTTTCTATTTCAAAATTTTCTGTTGTAATCATATATCTAATCCAGTATTATGGCGGCTTTCCGCAAAACCGTTATTAGCAAATTTAAATATTATAGCTGTTTCTATTCTACAGTAACTGATTTTGCAAGATTCCTCGGCTGGTCAACATCTTTACCCAAAAATTCCGCAATATAATACGCCAGAAGCTGCAAAGGTACTGAAGTAATAACCGGTGAAAGATATTCATCCACAGACGGAACACGCAAAATATATTCAAACACATCATTCAAATGTGCATCGTGTGCTGATGTGAGTGCAATCATTTTTGCGTTTCTTGCTTTGGCTTCTTCTGCGTTTGATAAAACTTTTTCATAAACGATACTTCCGGGCATTAGTATTGCAAGAACCGGCATAGTTTCGTCCAGCATAGCAATAGGACCGTGTTTTAGTTCTCCTGCCGGATATCCTGTTGCGTTTATATAGCTGATTTCTTTAAGCTTTAATGCTCCTTCAAGTGCCGTAGGATAGTTTATTCCTCTTGCTATATAAATAAAGTTCTTATAAGAAGCAAATGCCCGTGCACATTTCATAATATCTTCTTTGTGAGAAAGTATTGTTTCAATCTTTTGCGGCAACAAGAGCATTTCATGCTTAAGGTCTTTAATTTTTTCTAAATCAAAAGATTCTTTAATTTCCGCAATATACATTGCAAAAAGGTAAAGTGCAATTAACTGCGCATTAAAGGATTTTGTTGCAGCTACACTGACTTCTATTCCCGCATTTACCGGAATAAGGCTGTGAGCCTCTCTTGCCATAATAGAATCAGGTCTGTTAGTTATAATCAAAACATGAGAGCCTACTGACTTTGCCTGTCTGATTGCGGTAATAGTATCCGAAGTTTCTCCGGATTGTGAAATACCAATTACTAGCGTGTTTGCATCAGTAACGGTTTTTCTGTAAATATATTCGCTCGACGCCTCAACATCAACCGGAATATTTGTAAATGCTTCCAGAATATATTTTGCAACCATTGCTGCATGCAAAGATGTGCCGCAGGCTATTATTTCTATTCTTTTTAAATTTTTTATTTCGTCTTTTGTAAGTTTTACTTCATCAAGAACAATAGGTTTGTTAATATCCGGCAGTTTTCCGGAGAGTACATTTCTAATGACATCAGGCTGTTCATGAATTTCTTTGAGCATAAAATGCTTGTAGCCAAGTTTGCTCATTGCAACAGGTTCCCATGGGAGAATCTCTTCTTTTCTGTCTATCTGTCGTCCTTCTATATCTGTAATCAATACGCTTGATGGTGTCAAAACCGCAAACTGGTCATCATCAAGGTAGATAACACGTTTTGTGTATTGGATAATTGCAGGAGAATCGCTTGCAAGATAGTTTTCTCCCTGTCCCAAAGCCACAATCAAAGGAGCATTTTTTCTTGTACCTACAAGAATATTCGGTTCATCCTGATGCATAACACAAAGCGCATAAGCACCTTTTAGTTTTTTTGCCGCTTCTCTGACAGCCTTTGGCAGGTCATTATATTTACCGTATTCGTTTGCTATAAGGTGCGCCACTACTTCTGTATCTGTTTCTGATTTAAATTCACAGCCTTTTGCCAGTAAATCTTTTTTTAGTTCTTTATAGTTTTCTATAATACCGTTATGAACAATCGCCAGTTTTCCGCAATTGCAGGTGTGAGGGTGAGCGTTTATTGTGTTAGGCAGTCCGTGGGTCGCCCATCTGATATGTCCTATTCCTGCTGTTGTATCAAGGATTTCTGCTTTATGTGTTTCCAAAAGTTCTTTTAAATTCTGGAGTTTACCTTCCGCTTTATATATTTTTATTTTTCCTTCGGAGTTTACAGCTACACCGGCTGAGTCATAGCCTCTGTATTCCAGTTTGCTAAGTCCGTTTAACAATATATCAATAACTGGTTTTGACCCGACATATCCGACTATTCCGCACATTTTATCTTTCTCCCGATTGGCTCGCAATTTTAGAATTTATTATAAGATTTTATTGCAAAAAATTTAAATTTAAAAGCCACTTTAAATTAATTTTTTATAAAGATTAAAAAATAGCAAAAAATTTTTTTATCAGTTTTAAAGACAATATGACAAATACTTATCCTGTTTCATTTAAATCAAGAATAAATATAGTTACAAATAAAGTTTTTGCAGAACTTCCGGCAGGACGTTACATAGATTTTTTGATGGAAAGTCCGATAAGACCCAATATTATAGCATCAGATAAATTTTACACTCTAAGAATAAGGACCTGTACCGGAGGAGGATTGAAAAGCAGCAGGAGTAATGAAGCTGCAGGTTTTCATTTTTGGGATGAAAAGCTGAATGCAAAAAATCTGCAAAGTTTTATTAATCAGCTAAAAGATTATGTAAAAAATTCCGACGGCGGCCTTTTAATAGGCAGCAAAAAAATAACCGGTTCGCCAAATTCCGTTCCGCTTTTTAAACTGGTAAAAAAAGAACTCACAAAAATTTGTCCCAATATTTCATATTTTCAAACTATCAAAAAGCCATACGGTGAGGCGGATTTTAAATACTCCCTTCCAGATGATACATGGAATATACGCCTTACTGACACCGACACAGTCAGAACAATAAATAAACTGCAAGAATTTTTTGAAAAGATTTATATAGCACCAACTGACAGACTGTTTGTAAACGGTAAAGAAATCACAAAACAGGAAGCACCGCAATTTTTTAAAAAACGTTAATTTGTTTTTTCTTTCCTATCAATGCCTAAATCTTCAAGTGATTTTATAAAATTCTCCGCAGCAGACTTTTGCACTTCCGGAGGAACAACCCTTAAAAGCTCTATTGTTTTTGAAATTACAGGATCTTTATCATACCATCTGTTGCCGTTTATAGGCTTAACCATGTCATAAAACTTGTCAATCGTTTCTTTAGAAACTTTTTCTTCAATTTTTGCCAGAAAAATCTCTGCCTGCGCTCTCAGCTCATCCTGATAATTGCGCAATAACTCCACAACTTCCATTAAAACCGGATCATGATCGTACCATCTTTTATATTGAGGCATTTACGCTTCCTTTGCTATCCATCTTAGAACCGTTTAAAATATCACTTTCATCATTGTATCTTACTATATCTGCCCCCAAATTGGCAAATTTCGTTTCAAAAAGTTCATATCCTCTGTCAATATGGTGTAGAGCCTCTATTTCACTTTCACCTTCCGCCATCAATGCTGCAACTATCAAAGAAGCTCCGGCTCTTAAGTCACTTGCCTTTACATTTGCACCGGTAAGCTTAGGAACTCCTCTGACGAGCGCATGGTTTCTTTCCTGATGAATATCAGCACCCATTCTTCTGAGTTCCGGCACCTGCATAAACCTGTTTTCATACAGACTTTCAGTAATAATGCTTACACCGTCAGCTGTTGTGAGCATTGCCATAGCCAGTGCCTGCAAATCCGTAGGAAAACCGGGATATGGTTGTGTAACAATATTTACTGCGCTCAATCTCTGGTTGCAGCTGACCTCTATAACTGTAGGTTCAACAAGTTTTATATTGGCTCCCATCTTAATAAGTTTTGAGTTATAAAAAGTCAGATGAGAGGGTAAAACATTTTTTATAAGCCCCTTGCCTTTTGTCGCAATAATAGCTGCCATATATGTGCCTGCTTCGATTCTGTCAGGAATAGTTGTGTATTCAATAGGTCTTAAATCTTCCTGTTTAACACCGTTAATTACAATTTCCGATGTACCTGCACCCGAAACATCTGCACCCATTGCGTTCAAGAAATTAGCAAGGTCAACAATTTCCGGTTCTTGAGCTGCATTTTGGATTCTTGTTGAGCCTTCTGCCAGAATTGCTGCAAGCATTAGATTTTCTGTTGCTCCGACAGACGGTATATCAAGATAAATATCCGTACCGACAAGCTTTTGTGCTTTTGCATGAACATAACCGTTTTCGATTGTTATTTCCGCTCCCAGAGCTTCAAGACCTTTTATATGAAAATCGACACGTCTTTCACCTATTGCACAACCTCCGGGCAGGGCAACTATTGCTTCTTTGCATCTGGTAACAAGTGCGCCAAGTATAATAAAAGATGCCCTCATCTTGCTGACCAGTTCATATTTTGCGGTGATACTGGTTATGTCAGTAGAATCTATTGTGACAGTTTTGGCAGCTTTATCGTGTTTTGTTTTAACTCCGAGATCTTCTATAACACGGAGCATTATATTAACATCCGTCAATTCCGGAACGTTGTGGATAACGGTTTCACCTTTCGGCAAAATTGCCGCAGCCATAAGCTTCAAAACAGCATTCTTAGCCCCGCTTATTGATACTTCACCCTTTAATGCGTTACCGCCCCTTATTTTAAGTTTTTCCGTCACAATCTCTCTCCGGAATTATCTGATTGTCTGTATATCACACTTTTTATAAAGAAAATATAAATATTCCCTACAACTATATAATATAACTAACATAAAATATCGTATATAATTTAATTGAACTAATTTAAGTTACTTAATTTGCCTATTTTTTGAAGATAAATATTTTCAAGGTTCCAGTCGTAATACGGTACATGTTTTTGAGGCGTTTTTTGCTGTAAGTTTTTCTGCTTATCCGTATTTTTAACTGGCTGTGTCGTTTGTCCGGAGTTCTGCTGTTTTGCTGCAGGTTTGTTTGCAGGCGCCTGTTTGTTCACTGCAGGCTGGACCTTCTGAGTTTCCTGTTTTGCAGGCAATTGCATAACGGGTTTTAGAAGTTCCGGTTCCTGATTTTCAAGCTTTTGTTCTGTTGGCTGTGCGGATGGCAGAGCTTTTTCTTCTTCCGTTACGGGAGGGAGGGTATTTGTCACATCGTCTATATTATTTCTGATTGAGTCAAACAGCCTTGGCTCTTCTTTTTTCTTTTTATTGTTTATCGGTACAATATTTTTCTCCTGCTGCAGTTGTTTATTTTTGAGTTCAAGCTGTTTAATTTCCTGTTCTCTTCGTTTTTGTTCCAATCGTCTTACATTTTCGATATGTTTCTTTTGTTGTCTTTCTTTTTGATATTTATTCCATTTATTTTGTGTATCCGTTTTAAATTCATTAAAGTTTTGTTTAACAACTTCTCCGTTTACTGCAGGGTAGTATACTTTTGTGCCTTCGTTGACAAATCTGCTTCTCATTTCTACGGATTTGGGTTCTTCCGGAGGAACTATCCACGGGTTTACCGTTCTGTCCACAATATTTACAACGTATTCTGACATAGTATTTGAATATTTTTTTATTTTTGCAAGCTGAGGATAATTGGGTGAAAACTGTGTAACCCCGAGGTCCATATTTTTTGCTTTAATATCTCTTTGATACAAATCCTGCCATACAATGCTGTATGTCTTTTTATCAATTAATGTAAGCATTGTTGTAAGTCTGTATGTGGGTGTTATCGGTTCTGATGAAGAAATGCCCCACTTATTCCACCAGGTTTCTTTAAACAGCTGGCTCTGTATATCAAGCCCGCTTGTTACCATAAGGATATAATCGGCATTTAAGTATCTTGTGACCCTTTTGAGATTAACAAAATCTATATTGTAATTGTATTTATAATCATTAAAAAAAGTCATGTAATAAAGGGGTATATTCTTCTGGGTAATTTTAGACATATTCTCCCCGAGCAATGGTGCTTTTATACGGCCTGTCTGGTTGAGTCTGTTGATAATATCAGCGGCAATAATATCGGAAGCAGCTCCGCAAACAAGATATGTTGTTCCGTTTCTGTGCCCGGAATCGCTTATTACTGCTATAACCGGAACTTTTCTTGCGGCTGCAATAGACTCTGCCCCTGCAGTCAAAAAAACAGCCGACAAAACCAGTATATAAATAAAAAATCTTTTCATATTAGCCCAAGTCATACTTATCCCCATTTTTAGTATTATTATGATTCATTTTAAGTTTAATTTATATCCCTTAAATATAGGATTTTTGTGATATTCGGGTTTAAAAAAAATCATAATATTGTAAAATATAAAAACGGATTAGAATAATGCGGTTTTATATATGATTGATAACACGGAACTTTTAAACCAAGCAAGAAAAGCATGTGACAATGCATACGCACATTATTCAAAATTTTATGTTGGCGCATGTGCATTATATGACAGCGGAAATTATTATCTCGGCGCAAACGTAGAGAACGCAAGCTACGGACTTTCTTTGTGCGCGGAGAGAAATGCCATGTCCAGTGCTGTTGCAGCCGGAGAAAAAGGCAAGCTTATAAAAATAGCTATATTTTCAAAAAACAGAACAAATTGTATGCCCTGCGGTGCTTGCAGACAATGGATGGCAGAGTTCGCAAAAGATAATCAGATGCAGATTATCCTCGAAAGCGAAGATGAAAAATGTGCAATATTTACGCTTGAAGAACTTTTGCCTTACGGTTTTATGCTCTAACTTGCGGAATTGTCGTAATCCCAGGTGTATATCTGTCCGCAATAGCGGCATACAGCGTGATTGTTCATAAAATTCAGGTCGGGAATAAATGTGTAACCGTCAACTGTAATAACTATTTCTTTTTTGCTGTTATATTCCTGTTTGTAGTTTTTTGCACCTTTGTAATCAGGTGCAAACATCAATTCAAATTTATCTACGGATTTGCAATTTTTGCAGACAAACATTACTCTTCTTCATCCTCAATATTTTTTCTTCCTGATTTTTTGCTCTGTGCTCTTTGAGCAAGCTTATCAGCGGCAATTTTACCCGCATAGTTCTTTTTAACAAGTTCTTTGTACAGCTGTGTACAGCACAGGCTTCTTAACGGCAGCGAAAAAGCAGTAACTGCAAAAGCAACAACCGCAAGTACAATATGCTGTGCTATTGTATAGCTCTTGATTGTATACGGCACATGAGCCTGTGATAATAAACTGTTAAAATCATTTAAAGGCAAAAGCTGGATATATTTGTCCACCGGATAAGAGAAAAATCCGCCGAGATTGCCTGTCTCAAATCCCCAGCTCACAAGCCCCGGTACAAGCCAGTATGTAAATATACCGAGAATAACAAGCAGCAGCAAAGTGCGGCGAAAATTGAATTTTATGAGGTTAACACTGGTTTTTATTGCATCAAAAGCACCCCTGTCTTCCTCCAGAGCAAATACCTGAAAACATAAAGATAAATAAACAAAAACTATTGCTAAAAGTCCCCATAAAAGCGGAAAAGACAACAATAAGTATATAATGGAAACTAATAACAGAAACGTTATATAAGAACCCGTACGTCTTTTTATAAGTTCGGAATGTATGCCTGTATCATCCAATTTATCACCCTCTAAAAGCGAACTGGCCATAGAATTCAGTGCTGCCATTGCAATCAAATATTCCCAGAAGGCTTTGCAAAAAATGAAAAAACCGGGCAGCGTCAGCACAAGCAGCATTAAAAATACAAGCGGAATATTGTCAAAAATCGGGCTTTTAGTTGTTAAGTCCGACACATGCAGTGTAAAAATATACGATGCAAAAAATATCATCGCGACCCCGATTATTTGTCCGAACACAGGAAATGCCATGTATTTAAAAAATTTTTCAAAATTTAGAAAATACAGCTTTGTTCCGTTAAAAAATATTTTTATTACATTTACAAATATCGAATCTTTCTTTGCCACAGTGCATTTCCTGTTTCACTCAATATTTTTTTATATTAACATGTAAATTATGGACATACAAAACAAAAATCTAAAAGAACTCTTATTGTCATTTTCTCAGTCTGATTTTGAGAAAAATGTAGACCTGCATATACATTCAAATTTTTCTGACGGAAAACTCACGCCTGAAGAACTTTTAGAAAATGCTAAAAATAAAGGATATAAACTCATAGCAATCGCTGACCATAATACTGTTGAAGCATACAAAAAAACAGATATTTTAAACAGCGTCCATCCGCAGGTTATAACCGCAATAGAATTTGACTGCTGGTACAAAGGCGTGCTTGTACACATGCTCGGCTATGGTATAGATATTTATAATGACGAGTTGTTAAAACTCTGTGCAAAAACAAAAAAAGAAACAGAAGCTGATATCGTAAGACTGCTAAACCACAGACACCCGAAAGATGTTATAAAAGCTATACATGCAGCAGGAGGTATTGCTGTTCTTGCTCATCCGGCATGTTACTGGGCAATAAGCCTTGACCATTTTATAAAATCATTGATTGATTTAGGATTAGACGGTATTGAAGTTTTTTACCCGTACAGACGCCACAGAGGAATAATAAAATTCCATAAAGCCTCTACAGTCCATGCAATCGCTGAAAAATACAACCTGATTATGACAGGCGGCTCGGATTCCCACGGAGAGATAGAAAGCATCAGGCATTAGTTTTCTTCAAAATATTTTCTTATTATAGTCACTGCCATGTTGCTTGTGGAGCGGTTTTCTTTTTGTGCCTGTTCTTTCAGTCTGTCCAGCAGCATTTTTTCTATCACTATTACAAATCTTTGTTTATCTTCTTTTAATACCATATTATAAACTTTTTACCAACTAATTGTAAATTATTTATACAAGTTTACACTTAAGCGCTTGAACTGTAAATTGTAAAAAGTTAGAATATAGTTATTAACCATTTACAAAAAGGTATTAACTATGACATTACAAAACAAAATACAAGAAATACGAGATACGGCAGAAGACATAACAAAACTCACCCGAAATGCAAAAGTTCTGACAACCATTATTCTTGAAGATGAAAGACTCTCTGACAAAATACACACTCTTACATATTTTGCTGACTATCTTCTGGATAATATTCATAATCTGTCAGAAACTATTGTGGAGGATTCTTTTAAAATCGTAGTATAATAATATATACACATAGCCGCCAGAAATTTTGCCTGAGGAGTTTAAAAAATGAAAACAATATTAACACTTGCCGTTATATTTTGCACTGCAATTATCTTTGTTACCGGAGCATGTCCGGTGCCTCAAAACACCTCTAAAAATATAGAAATAACAAAAAACTTTAACGGTCTATATATTATAAAAATTCCTAAAGAAAGAAACAGCATAATAAAACCGTATGTGTCAAAAAATCTAATATACAATAAAGATGTTTTTGCAAAAACCGGTGCAGAACTTGTTATAAATGCTGGCTATTTTGACCCCAATAACCAGAAAACCTCCTCTTATGTTGTTATTGACGGTGAAACAGTTCTTGACCCGACAACAAATAAAAGTTTGATGGAAAATAAAGAACTGAAACCCCACCTGCAGACTATATTAAACAGAACGGAATTCAGGGTATTATCCTGCGGAAACCGTACAGAGTATGATATTGCAGCTCATAACGCCAAAGTGCATCATGGATGTAAAATCGTGCATTCTATACAGGCCGGTCCTATGCTTTATCCTGATTTGAAGCTTTCCAGAGAGTATTTTGTCACAAAAGATAAAGACGGAAATGTAACAAGAGACTCGATTACCGCTCTCAAAAGATGCGCAAGAACAGTTATCGGCATAAAAAACGGTGATATTTATATTATAATTGCAAATATGTATCACAAACGGACTCTGCCCGAGATGTACAAAGTATGCAAGCAGCTGCATCTTGACAAAGCAATGAACTTTGACGGTGGCGGGTCAACTTCTTTAAACTATAAAGGGACAGGCAATCCGGAATACAAAAATTTTGAGATAATTTCTGATAAAAAGGCGAGTGCAAGAAAACTTAAATCTTTCCTTGTTATTGAATAATTTATTATTACAATGTAATTATGGCAGATGAAAAATTAAAAGAACAATTTTATAA
This sequence comes from uncultured bacterium, assembly GCA_949296245.1. Taxonomy (GTDB): domain Bacteria; phylum Cyanobacteriota; class Vampirovibrionia; order Gastranaerophilales; family Gastranaerophilaceae; genus Limenecus. Next base: position 25,373 of record CASFNW010000006.1, on the reverse strand, counting down.
AGTTTTGGGTGATATAGAATCTCCTGACGGATTGTTTATGCATACGGACATTGAATCATTTGACTTTAAACCCGGGCTTAAATATTCAAGAGCAGATTTTATATCCGATATAATACGAATAATTTCACATTATGATACGAATGTACAAACTGATATGACAGGATTTTTCGGATTTGTAATTGAAAAGAATGCGGAAGGAAAAAATACAATAAAAGGCTATCCTTCCGTTGTTAACCTTGATAGGGATGATATTACTCCGGATGCTGTAAAGATTTTTGACTGCGTAAAACGCTTTACTCTGGATAATGAAGTTGTTGTATATAATAACAAAGCCATGGCTAAATACTTAAATGTTATAGTCAAAGCACTGCCCGAGTTTTTAACTTTAATAGATAAAGTCCAGCATAAAACACACAGTTACAGTGTGGATGTGCATACCCTGAAAGTTTTGCAGGGTGTTATGCAGAACCCAAAATACACCTCTTTGCCGGAAGAAGACAGAAGGGTGCTGCAGATAGCAGTTTTGCTGCATGACATTACAAAAAAAGAAGGCGAAATTGACAAATCACATCCGTCTTGCGGAGCAAAGGATACGGGATTTATTCTGAATAAATTCGGCATGACCTCTGATTTGAGAAAAAGAATATGTTTGATTATAAAAAATCATGACTGGCTGGAAAGATATAATAAAGGTATCACCTCTGCAGAAGATTTTGCAGATGAATTGAAAAACGGAAATGATTTTTTGATGCTTGCAATCATGGCAAAAGCGGACTTAAAAGCTGTTAAAAGAGACGGCGAATTTTATGAAAGATATAAAGATGTTCTGGACAGGGGATTTAAGGAAATAAGCTCTGTAATACACAATCACTTGAGCGCAGCATAGGTCAGATATGTTTGTAAAGTCTGTTGAATTGAAGAATTTTAGAAATTACGAGGATTTGAGCCTCGAATTTTCTCATAACAAAATTCTTTTGATAGGCAAAAATGCACAGGGAAAGACAAACCTGCTTGAGTCATTGTATTATTTGTCGTGTCTGGGTTCTGCACGTGCAAAAACCGACAGCGAGCTGATTCTGTGGGGAAAAGATTTTGCAAAACTAAAAGCGGTAGTTTTAAAAAATGATATGGAAAAAGAACTGGAAGTTCTGATAAATCCGCCAAAAAGAAAAGAGTTAAAAATAAATCAGGTCAAAAAGAATAAATCATCTGAATTTTGTACAAATCTGTCAGTGGTATCTTTTTCCGTCAATGACCTGCTGTTATTGCGCGGTGTCCCCGATGACAGAAGAAGCTGGCTTGATATGGCAATAAGCCAGATTTATCCTGCATATCCGGACAGGATTTCCAAATATAATAAAATCCGTATCCAGAAAAACAACCACCTTAAAGAAATAAAAGGCAATATTAATGCGGACACAAGCCTGCTTGATGTATTTAACAGCCAGATGACCGTTACCGGAAGCAACATAATATTTTTACGTTTGAAATTTTTAAAAGAACTCCAAAAAATTGCTATGGAAAAGCATCTGCAGATTGCGGAAAATGAAACGCTGACTACTGTATATAATTCAACAGTAGCGGAAGATATAGATTTTTGTCTGCAAAAAGATTTAACTGTAGAAGAAATTGCAAATAAATTTACGCAGAAGCTTGAAGAAAGAAAACTTGAAGAAATTATCCGTGCACAGGCTCTTGTCGGGCCGCACAGGGATGATGTTTCATTTTTTATAAACGGCATAGAAGCAAAAAAATTCGCTTCTCAAGGACAGCAAAGGACAATTGTTCTGAGTTTGAAACTTGCGGAACTTGAACTTATAAAAGAAAAAATAGATGATACGCCGGTATTGCTTCTGGACGATGTACTGGCTGAACTCGATAATATAAGACAGAATTATCTTTTAAATGCAATCGGTGAAAATATACAAACTATTATTACCTCTGTAGATACCCTGCACTTTGATGATGAGTATTTAAAAGATGTTGAAATATTTAAAATCTCTGACGGCAAACTTGTAAGATAGCACCGGTTGTTTTAAAAGTTCCAATGAAATTATATGTTATTTTCTACAAAATTTCTGTATTGCAAGGCCTGAGCAATATGCGCACTTTCGATATTTTCTGAATTTTCAATATCGGCAATTGTTCTTGCAAGTTTTAATATCCTGTCATACGAACGTCCTGACAGATTAAAACGGGTTATGGCCGTACGCAGAAGCTCTTCACTTTTTTCATCAAGCTTGCAGAATATTTTTATAAGCTCTGCTGTGAGCTGGGAATTTGTCAAAATTTTGTAATCTTTATATCTTTGAGCCTGAATTTTCCTTGCTTTAATTACACGTTTTCTTATATCTGCAGAGGATTCGGATTTAATTTTTGTATTTAAAAGTTCTTCGGGACTCAGCCTCGGGACTTCTATCTGAATATCTATCCTGTCTAGAAGCGGGCCTGAAAGTCTTGAACGGTATCTTTGAACTTGAAATTCCGAGCAGGTGCACTGTTTTTTTGAATCGCCGAGATAACCGCAAGGGCATGGATTCATTGCGCCTAACAACATGAAATCCGCAGGATATTTTACACTGCTCTGTGCTCTTGAAATTACAACCTCACCGTCTTCTAACGGCTGCCTTAAAACTTCCAGTACGCTTCTGGGAAATTCTACAATTTCGTCCAAAAACAGCACTCCTCTGTGGGCAAGCGTAATTTCTCCCGGCTTAGGGTTAGAACCTCCGCCTATTATACCTGCCGGTGATGCCGTATGATGAACGGAACGAAACGGACGTTTATTAATCAAAGGACTATCATTGTGTAAAAGACCTGATACACTGTAGATTTTTGTAAGTTCAATTGCTTCTTCAAGCTCAAGAGGAGGAAGAATAGATGCAAAACTTTTTGATAAAAGAGTTTTACCCGATCCCGGAGGCCCAGCCATAAGAATGTTATGGCCTCCTGCTGCAGCAATTTCCAGAGCCTTTTTTGCTTTTAGCTGTCCTTTTATGTCTTTAAAATCATATTCAAAATTTGTTGTTGTATAGTCGTTTAAGTAATCATCTATATCAATTTCACAGATATCAAGCTCTTTGTAATTTTCTTTTGTAACTCCAAAATGGCATACAACATCATTCAGATTGTCCGCGCACAGAACTTTTATATCCGGTACAAGAGCTGCTTCTTTTGCATTTTCTCTCGGTACAACAACCTTTTTTATATTAAGTTCTTTCAGCCCTGAAACAATTGGCAGTATCCCGTTTACAGGCCTTAGAGAGCCATCTAAAGATAATTCTCCTAAAAATGCGGTATTTTCAAGCAATTTGTCGTCGATTATACCGTCTCTTGCCAGTATGCCTACAGCAATAGGAAGGTCATAATTTGTCCCTTCTTTTCTAATATCAGCCGGCGCAAGATTTATGACAACCTTCTGGTTTGGAAAAGACAAATTAGAGTTTTTTATTGCTGAACGTACACGTTCTTTTGCTTCTGATACTGCAGTATCAGGCAATCCCACAATTACCACAGAGGGAATTGATTGTACAAAATCCACTTCCACAAGGATTTTATAAGATTCTATTCCTATGACTGTTGCGCTTATTACCTGAGAAACCATAACAAAGTTATGTTAGCATAAAAAGTTATCTTTACATATATGTAAAATTTTACTTTTATAAATTATATTTTTTGAAAAATCAAAAAATAATTACAAAAGTTTAACTAAAATTATTTTTATAAAAAAAGACCTAATATATGCAAATTCATGGTTTCAAGTCTTTATAAAGAAATATGAAAAAAATAATGTAAAAGTTTTTATAATACACTTGAAATACTTGTTGCTATTGCTGTTATGCGGTTACTACAGCAGTAAAATTGTAAAATAAATAGCATGGATAAAATAAAAATTGCCCATGACGGAAAAATTTGTTTTAATATTGATATACAAGTTCGGAAATTAATCAAAATTTTATAGAATATAAAATACAGATTTAGGGGATAACCGATTTTATGTTGGATTATTCAGATTTAACATAGCTTAGGTCGGTTTTTATTCTTATTCCGCACTAGCTTGAAAAATGAGAGCAGAATACTCCATTTAATCGAAGCAAGACAGTCAAAATACATTTATAATGATGAATGAGATAAGAATCTCAATTTGTCATACGGAGGATAAATTTTGTTAGAGCACGGTTACATACAGATTTACACTGGCGATGGAAAAGGTAAAACAACAGCATCATTAGGTTTGGCTTTACGTGCTTTGGGTCATGGCTGGAAAGTTCTTGTTATACAATTTACAAAAGGTGATTCCGGTACTACATATGGTGAAATAGCTTCTGCCGGACAATTTTTACCTAATCTGGAAGTTCACCAGTTTGGTATGGATAGAGTTGTTTACAAGCACAATGTTTGTATGGAAGACTATAAAGAAGCTAAAAAAGGCTGGGAATTGGCTAAACAGGCTATCCAAAGCGGCGAATACCAGCTTATTATTCTTGATGAATTAAACATTTGTGTTGCAATGAACATGATTAAAGTATCAGAAGTAAAAGAAGTTTTGTTAAACAAACCGGAAAATCTTGAAATTGTGCTTACAGGCAGATATGCTCATCCGGAGCTGGTTGCGCTGGCACATCTGGTTACAGAAATGAAGCCTATTAAACACTACTTTGATATGGGTGTTATGGCAAGACAAGGTATCGAATATTAACGCTAAACATTTATAGCTTAAATGAAGCGTAAATATACGGAGAAATGGGGAAATATGGGAGGTTTGAAAAAAGCTCCCTTTTTTTTGCGGATTTTAAGGTGTTGCTATATAATTCCCCGATTAGTTTTGTGCGGGGATTTTTATCACAAATTCCGTACCTTTGCTCTTTTGCGTTTTAAAATTTATACTGCCGTTGTGTTTTTGGATAATTTTTTGAGAAATTGCCAGCCCGAGACCTGTGCCGATTCCTATCTTTTTTGTTGTTGTACCGGCTGTAAATATCCTGTCTTTAATACTGTCGTCAATACCGCAGCCTGTATCTTTTATTTTTACTGTTAAAATATTATCCTTAAATGCTGTTGTAATAGTGATTGTTCCTTTTTTTTCAATACTGTGGCAGGCATTGATAAGAATATTCATAAAAACCTGATTAAGCATGTTGGGATAACATTTTATCTGCGGAATATCACCGTAATTTTTTATAATTTCTATTTTATTTTTTGTTTCATGTTTTATAAGCTCAAGAGTTAAATCAAGTTCTTTATTAATATCCGCATGCTGTAAATCAGACTCATCCAGCCGGACAAAACGTTTAAGACTCCGGACAATACCGCTTATTCTTTTTATTGCTTCTTTATCAATTTTGTTTATATTTTGGATATTTTCCAAAATAGAAGAATCATCACACTCTTCAGAAAGTTTGGACAATAGTTTTGATAAAATATCGTTGTTTGCATTTATCGAACCGAGCGGGGTATTAATTTCGTGGGCAACTCCGGCTACAAGCTGGCCTAAGGAGGCCAATTTTTCGGAATTGATAAGCTGCAGCTGAGTTTCTTTCAGCTCTGTCAGTGTATTTTCAAGCTCCTGATTTTTTTCTTTAATCTGTGAAAACAAAGATGCCTGTACAATTGCTGAGCCAAGCTGCGAGGCTATGGACTGCAGTACGTCATTTTGAGAATCATCATAAAATTTTTGACCCGTATAAATTATCAAAAGCCCCAGTATATTCTGAAGCCTTGATACCGGCACTATTATTCTGTTGAGCTGAACAGGAAAAGTATTTGTACTGTTAAGATAATCTTTTATGCACGCGCCTACTTTTATTTCTTTTTTTCGTATGCTTTTTTTTGTATCTGATGAAAAGTCTGCTTTTTCTCCGATTACTTTTTTGTACTTTTCAGGATAAACTTCCTTGATATAAAAATTTTTGTCGTCCGCTTCTGCATAATATACCTTTATTGCTCCAAAAAGGTTAAAAAGTTCTTTTAATGCGGAATCAATAATCTTATTCAAATCCATTGATTCTCTAATTACATTTGAAATTCTATGCATTAAAGCCAGTTTTACGGTTTGTGCCTGTGATTTTTGCTGCAAGGCTGCAAACTGTTTATTTTCTTCTGCAAGTGTAAGATACTGCTGGCGTATAAAAGCGTATTTTTTTTCTGTTTCTTCAAATAAAATTTCAGGAGTAATATTTTTGAATACAAGAACTTTATATTCATTTTGCAAAAATGATTTTATACGATAGTAAAAAAACTGTTCTTTTGTTTTTTGATAAACAGCATTTGCACTGAAGCTTTCCTGTGAGTCAATAGCAAAAGTAACCGGATTTGCTTCCATCAAATTGTCAGAATCAAGCATACAAATGTCAAAAGAAAAATAGTTTCCGAATTTTTCTAAATTTTTGACACCGCCAAAATTTTTTACAAAACTCAAATTCTTAAACACAATTTTTTTACTGCTGTCCAAAATCAAAACCGCAGTATCAAAGTTATTGTATAAACTAAAATTACTATCAGGCATGTTTTATATTTTATCACGCTATTGAAGAATGAAAAAATGTATTACATAAGAAACAACAATCCCGAGAATCGCTCCCATGAAAACTTCAAAAGGAGTATGCCCGAGAAGTTCTTTGAGTTTTTCACCGGCAGCAGAAGGTCTGTGAGCGTAGAATTCTTCCATAACCCTGTTCATTGTTGCAGCTATTTTGCCTGCAGAACGTCTTATACCGGCAGCGTCATACATTACAACAAAAGCATACCCGAGAGCTATCGCAAAAGGAATAGAGTTCATTCCTTCATTGTAACCTACAGTCATAGAAAGTGCTATTACACCTGCACTGTGAGAGCTCGGCATACCTCCTGTTGTAGTAAAAATTTTAAAATTAATTTTTTTATGAACAATTAAAAAGTAAATAAATTTTAAAACCTGTGCGATAAAGGCAGAAATAAATCCGTTCCCGAGAACTTCTACTGCTGTACCGGCTTCATATAACATTAAGCAACCCTTTCCGTGATACTGTTTGCAATTTCTTGCAAAATATCAGATACAATATTATTTTCTTTTAATATATCACAAGCCTCCTCACAAAGTGAAGCCACCCGTTGTTTTGCTGTATCCATTCCGTAAAGACTTACAAATGTGGCTTTTTCTTCCAGTGCATCTTTGCCCGGAGTCTTGCCGAGTTCCTCAAGAGTAGATGTTACATCTAAAATATCATCCATTATCTGAAAAGCCAGTCCTATTTTTTCTGCATAATCAGTTAAAGCCGCAAGCTGCAGTTCATCAGCACCTCCTAATATTGCACCTGTTCGCAGGGAAAGTTTAAACAGCGCAGCGGTTTTATTTTCGTGAATAAAATGCAAAGTATCTTTGTCTATCTGTTTGCCTTCTGAATCAATATCCACAACCTGTCCGGCTATGAGTTTTTCCGCTCCTGCGCTTACAAGAAACTCCTCAAGAACTTTTAAGATTTTTTCCCGGGGAACTGTTTTGGGAGTTTTTTGGATAATAATCTGCGGAGCAAAAGACAGTAAAGCATCACCCGCAAGTACTGCTGTAGACTCACTGAATTTTTTATGATTAGTTAGTTTTCCGCGTCTGTAATCATCGTTGTCCATACAGGGCAAATCATCGTGAATCAGACTCTGTGTATGAAGCATTTCTATAGCACATGCAGCCGGTATTGCCTGTTCAAAGCTTCCGGATAAAACTCTGCAGGTTTCAAGACACAGCACGGGGCGAAGCCTTTTGCCTCCGGCAAGGACAGAGTATCTCATTGACTCCCAGATTTCTTCCGGATATTTAACCGGCAAAAATTCATCGAGTTTTTGCTCTATAAGTTTTATATAGTCATTTAGCTGCTGTTTTACGGATTGTTTCATTATTCGTGTATTTCCTTGTCTATATCCTGATTACTTTTACGTCTTGATGTTTGGCGTTTTTTAGTGCTAATTTTTGTAATTTCTCTGTTATGCACGATTTTTGAGCGTGTTTCTTTTTTCTTTCCGCTGTATGTAACCTGTTTTTTATACTCTTTTGCTTCTTTAACAAATTGAAGATAGCTCTGATATCTTGTTTCATCAATCATATCGAAATGTTCAAGTATTTTACATCCTGTTTCTTGTTCATGCAGGCAGTCAGAAAACTTGCATACGCCGTATTCAGTCCGGATTTTTGATATTTCTCTAAATAAGGTGCTTACCTGTGCCGGCATCAAGAAATCAAATTTTAGCTGGCTGAAACCCGGTGTGTCAACAATTTTCAAATCGTCTTCCGGCGTAATAATTTCGCAATGCCTTGTTGTATGAGTGCCTCTTTCCGTTTTTTCGGAGACCTGTTTTGTTTTAAGGTTCAAATCAGGACAGACAGCGTTTATCAAAGAAGATTTTCCCACACCCGATGCTCCGCAGAGTACTGTTATTTTTCCTTTTAAAAAATTTTTAAATTCTTCTATTCCGTTGCCTTCCAGTGCAGAAGTAAAAAGCAGTGTGTAATTAAGCGGTTCATAAATTCTTTTTATATTTGCAATAATCTCTTCTTCACCCTCAAGATCATTTTTGTTAAAGCACAAAACCGGCTGCAAATTGTAATATTCGCAAAAACAGAGATATCTGTTCAACTGCTCAAAGTCCAGTTCAGGCTCTTTTATGGCAGAAACAATAATTACTTGATTTATATTGGCAACTTTGGGTCTTGGGATATAGCTTTCGCGCGGCAGAACTTTTGATATAAAAGCCTGTTTTGAGTTTTCGTTTATTTGTTCAAGTTCTGCAAAATCACCGACAACTATACTGTCTTTTCTCTTTTTTAAGACATCTCTGATTTTGCATTCATACACTTCATTTTGTGTATGTACATAGTAAAAATCAGAATGTATTTTAAAAATCTGTCCTTTCATTCTATTGATTATAGACCAACTGCGCCTTAGCGTAAATAAAAATTTAGGTTTGCTTTTTTCTTTTAGTGCTATACTGATGTTGTAAAATTTGATTTTCCCTTTTAGCGGCATCGTCTAGGGGTTAGGATAGCAGATTCTCATTCTGTTGACACGGGTTCGAATCCCGTTGCCGCCGAACTATTACAAAGTAATATTGATATATTTGGGGATTCTCACGGCAAATTTATTTTCATAAATTTGCGGTTCTACCTCTCGCAAAACAATTCACAGGATTGTTTTGCTCGGCAGAGTCGTTGCCGCCGAACTTTTGAAGTAACCAAAATTACGAGGCTTGTGCCTCGTTTTTTGTTACGAAAAGGCATTACAAAAGTGAGTCCGTGACGGTTTCACGAAGGTGAAAGCGGACAGGACGACACTAGATTAGATATATTTTATTGAGCTTTTATACTTTTTATAACAAGAACTTCCGGTCTGTTCAGGATTTTTTTTGTTAACACAAAATCCTCTGTCATATTAGCCAATTTGGGTGCAGGTATATCTTTTTGTGTTATGTTTAATTGAATTTCCGTTGGTATAAATCTTGCATAATTCATGTGATAGACTTTGCCGTCAGCATCGATTAACCTTTGCATTAAAATTTTATGATATCGGCCTTTCTCGTTTAAGTCAGCAATAGTTTTTTCTATTAATTCATCATATTCTAATAAAGGAGCTTTTATATTAAATTCTTTCATAAAAGCTTTCATTCTTCCTGAAGAATTCAGACCTGTATCCAGCATACTAAGTTTAAAATAAAGATTGATAAGTTTATTTTCCATAATATCAGGATTTTTTATATATTTTTGTTCACCGGTCAAATCATCTTTGCATAATTTTTGAACCCTTGTAAACACATTATTTACAAGAGATTCCATCGCATTTTTATTAAAATGTTCTGCATTTTTTGCATTTGAACCAAAACTACGTATAAGAACATGAAATTTGGGATTGTCTGCAAGCGGAATAAAAGTAAAAAGCGTATTCGCCATATTGTCTAAAAAGCGCTCTCTAAGATGTTTTGCTTTTTCAATATCGCCTTTTTTTAATGCTTTTACAGAAGCAATGTAAGAGGCATTAAACACATTAAAAGAAACATTAAAAGCATTTAATTTTTCCATATTTTCGGGTTTTGAAAAGTAATCCACATATTTTTCAGCTCTTTTTTGCAGAATCGGATTGTTTTTATACCAGCCTGAGGTATCAAAGGCAGTGCGTCTGCCGGTTGAATTATACAATTCAGTTGCAAGCTCAGTAAAATCATATAACTTGCCTTTTTTATCTTTTACGGCAATATTCATACAGTCAGAATCGTAGAAAAGCTCTGTTGTTCTGTATAAAATATCTTCTTTTGAGATTTGAAAATTTTCACCAAAAATATCAAGTCCCCTAAAACGTTTTCTTAAAGTTTTTAATCCTCTTGTAATGGTTGTAAAATCTTCCCAGGACATCGCTCTTTTAGAAGGTTTGGCATCTGCATAGCAGTATCCGCACATATTATTACACCCCCTGTTTACGGCAATAACGTGCAGGTTTTCACACAGGTATTGAATTTCTTTCATTGTCATACCTTTAAAAGCTTTTATCCCGTATTGCAGTCCCTCAAACGGTTCCATTGCAATATGGCGCAGAACAAAGCTGTCCTCGCCGTGTGTTATTTCCATATATTTTTTTAAATCAAGAGCTTTTCTTTTTGCGTGAAGAAATTTTACTATGTTTTTAATTTCCGAAAAAGGATTTCCTTTAAAATTTATATTATGCATATCTGTTTGAGGCAGTTGTTTATATGCGGTTGTATAAATTTTTGTTGAAAAATTTTTGGGTTGCTGCTTATTTATTAAAAGCGGTTTGTAATTTGTTCTATATGATTGGATTTTCATTGTTATAAATTATATTTTCTATTTTTTATTAATTACTACATTTTTATACATATTATTTTTTGGAGCGTTATTGCTAAGTTTTATTATTTTTTCAATAGCAAATTTGAAAAGATTTTCTTTTTTCCCGCTTTCAAAGACAGTGGTTTTTGTCTGTATATAATCATCCATTGACATTGCAATATTAATGTTTTTTTTTGGCTCAAACCTTGTAAAGGTAATAAAAGGAAATCCGTTTTCATTTATGCCGGTATCTACACGAAGTCTGGTCAATAAACAAGCTGAATCTATATTTTTCCTTGCCTGGTTAAGTTTAGCAAACTTATTGTGTTCAACAGCATAATCTGCTATTTGTTTTAATGATTCGCTGTGCAAAAATTTTGCGCCAAAGGCTGGTGATTTTAGTGTGTAGTTTTGATTTATTTTCATTTCTTATCTTTGATTTTAAAATTTATGATATTAACAGTGCATTTAACATGTACTCTACGCTTGGATAAAAAATGAAAATAAAAATTTTTGCCAATAATAATTTTTTTGTTATTTAATACTTTGTTATAACAAAATCGAAGTTATTATAATTTAAATGAATTAACTTATAATAAAATGGAGTTTTCTATATTACAAAAAGCTTAAATTAATAAAAACTGTCACATTATAATTATTTTTAAGGAGGATATAATGAGCATATTTGAAGCTGGTATGATGGTCTGTTTCGGCGTAAGCTGGCCTATAGCGGCATACAAAACATATAAAGCGAAATGTGTGCAGGGTAAAAGTTTTACTTTTTCCTGTTTGATTTTAACAGGATATATTTGCGGAATTATCCATAAACTATTCTTTTACAAAGACTGGGTTATATGGCTGTATTTTTGCAATATGTTATTTTTGCTTATTGATATGGGGTTATATCTCAGATATAAAAAGAAACCTTGTCTAAAATGATATAAATCTATTGAAAAGTATTTATTATCTAGTATTAGTATTTTCCATTACCGCTTCCTTTGTTAAGTTATATTTCAAATTATATCGATTACTATCTATATTTTAAAGTATAGTATCCTGATTATCAACGCATATCTCAGGAACTGTTGCAATTCCCCTATGATTAAAAATAATTTGTCTACAATAATGGGGAGCAAAAAAATAAATAAAGCCGAACTCGCAAGAATGTCGGGGCTAAGTTATGATACTATTCTTAACCTATACAATGATGTAAATGTCGGGATTGAGTTTGATACATTAGACAAATTATGCTGGGCGCTGCAGTGTACGCCTTCTGAGATTTTTGAATATACTGAAGATAAAAAATAATAATTTCCCCAGAATCTGTCCTGCTATTTTAAAACCCGTCAATATTTTTATAAGAAGGTGCAGAATATTTCTTTTTGTGTGCTTTTGCAGAACGGAATCAGTACGATAAAAGAAACATCCCAAACCTGCTAATTAAAAATAAAAGAGCAGATATTTTATTTTAGAGTGACTTAAAATCCTGCCGCGTAAATGTTATACTGTGTTTATGGCTACACAAAATCCTAATTTACCCAAAGAAGTTAAACAAACCCTTGCGATAATACCTGAGTTGAGCGGTTCTTATCAGTATTATGATAAGGACGGTGAAATAATATATGTCGGAAAAGCTAAAAACCTTAAAAAACGTGTCTACAGCTATTTTAACAAACATCATGACTCGCCAAAATTACGTGTTATGGTGCCGCAAATTGCTAAAATACAGTTTATTGTCACCGACAGCGAGGTTGAGGCACTTATCCTTGAGTCTCACCTTATAAAAAAACATAAACCAAAATACAATGTTTTGTTAAAGGATGACAAAAAATTTCCTTATTTTGTAATTACGGAAGAAGAATACCCCCGTGTAATTGTTGCAAGAAAAGCAAATAAAAATAAGATTAAGGGTAAGTATTTCGGACCTTATACAGATTCGAGAGCAATGTATGCCACTCTTGATTTGATAAAAAAACTGTTTCCACTGAAACAATGCAAAACCCCGAAGTTCAAAGATCGTCCCTGTCTGTATTATCACATAGGCAGATGCATGGCACCGTGTCAGAGGCTTGTTACTCCGGAGGAATACAAAAAGGTTCTGAAAAATGTAGAGCTTTTTTTAACCGGTAAACAAAAAGAGCTTATTGATGCTCTCAAAAAAGAAATGGAAAAATATGCGGCTAAAGAGGATTTTGAAAAAGCAGCAAGATACCGTGACAGCTGGCTTGATGTCCAAAAAACCATGGAACACCAGAAAGTTGTTTTTGAAAATACAAATATAAATCAGGATATTGTCGGAATATACAATGAAGGAAACCTTTTTGTTGTATCACTTCTTCAAATCAGACAGGGAAGGCTTACAGACAAAAAAGATTTTCAATTTTCAAACCTCAGCCTGTCAGGAGATTACGAAGTTTTGACTACATTTTTAAAAGAATATTACACAATGGCATCAGAATCAGAAATTCCGTCAGTTATTGTTTTGCCGGAAATACTGGAAAAAGAAGATAAAGAACTTTATACGCAATGGCTTGTTTCACAGGCGCAGAAAAAAGTGAAAATCACAGATTCTCCAACAAAACGCAATATTGAACTTTTAAACCTTGCACAGAAAAACGCAAAATTCTATTTTGAAAAAGTTAAACTGGAAAAACTGACAGAAATCCAGAGAGATTACAATGAAGTCGGCTCTTATATTCAGGAAAAACTAAAATTGAGCAAATTCCCTTATGTAGTGGAATGTTTTGATATTTCGCATATTCAGGGGACAAATACGGTTGCTTCTATGGTTACTTTTGAAAACGGAATGCCAAAAAAATCCCGTTACAGAAAATTTAAAGTCCGTTCCACAGAGTCAAAGCCTGATGATTTTAAATCCTTGCAGGAGGTAGTCGAAAGAAGATATTTCGGAAAATTGTCAGAATCATTGCCGGAACCTGATTTGATAATCATAGACGGGGGCAAAGGTCAGTTGTCATCAGTTCTGGAAATTTTTGATGCGCACAATTTTAAGCCGGATGTTGTTTCTCTTGCCAAAAAACTCGAAGAAGTTTTTAAACCCCATGAGTCAAAGCCTGTAGTGTTCCCTATAAATTCTCCTGCTTTATATTTTTTCCAGAGAATAAGAGATGAGGCTCACAGATTTGCCATAACTTATCACAGAAAACTAAGAGGCAAAAAAGCAACAGAATCAATACTGGATGAAATCACGGGTCTGTCTAAAACAAACAAAGAAATACTGATAAAAGAGTTTAAAGACATCAAAAAAATTTCTCAGACAGATTTTGAAACCTTGTGTGAAAAAATCCCCAAACGTGCTGCAAAAGCTGTGTATAACTTTTTTAATCCTAATGTGCAGATAGTTTAACTGTTAAATTCTTTTATCAAATGTTCTATCCAGTTAAATATTCCCAATAGTTCGTACGGCTTTGGCAGATAAATGTCAGCACCGGTATTCAGCACCATTTTTTTGTCATGAACAATTGTGGAAAGAATTATTTTTATATCTTTGTAATTTTTGTCTTTCTTAAGCTTTTTGCAAAGCTCAAGACCTTTTAATGTTTCTGTATCTCCGGCATCTAACACTATTAAAGCAGGTTCTGCTGTTTTTATCATATTCATAGCTGTGTCATAGTCTTGCACTGCAGAAACTTCATATCCCTGCATTTCTCCGGTTGTTTTTAAAAGGTAATTCAGTGCTTCATCCGGTTCTATAATAACGATTCTGTTGTTATAATCTTTATTTAAAATTGCATTCTCGGCGCTTATTTTGGCTCTTTCAACAATGTAAGAAGACTTTTGATTTGTTTTTGCAAGTTTGCATGTTGCAAAAAGAGAATTCAGCGCACTGTTGATGCTGTCATAATTTTGAAATTCACTCGATATTATGCCTATACTTGTTGAAACAAGGCTGACTCTTTTACCTGCATTATCATCTCCGTAAAGTATAATGTAGCCTGATTTTGCATCTTCTTCATTGTAGAATTTTTCTACTATACTATCAAATGCATAAGTCAAAAATGAAGCGATATGTTCCGTTTTTAATGGATTTGTAAGAATCAGAAATTCTCCCTCATCAAATTCACCCAGAAAATCATCTTCGTCAAGAGAAGAATTAATAATAGCCGTATATGTTTGCAGCATTTTATCAGAAGCGAGATTTCCGTATATTTCTTTATATGCTTCAAATTCATTAATCTTTACAAGCATTGCAGACCATTTTTTGTTTTGTGCAATTGTTCTTTTTAAAATTTTTAAGCTGAATTTTATATCAGGAAGCCGGGTTGTCTCTGATATCATATTTTCAAAATGGCGTCTCAAATGGGCGTTGATTCTTGCCTTGAATTCTTCCGACTCAATTGGCTCGCTCAAAAAATCATCCGCACCCGAATCCAGTACATCGAGTTTATCTTGCAGTTCGGCAGATTTTGACAATGCAACTATGCATGGACGTGCCGGATAACTAAGCATTCTGAGTTTTTTAACAGTATCAGCAAGCGTAGTATCAAGACTGTCTGACACTAGGACAAGATCAGGCTCGTAACCCGTCAAAATCTCCATACCTGATTCGATTCCTTCGGCAGAAAGTACACTTACACCGGTATTTTCAATAAGTTTTTTGTATTTTGCAGGTAATTCTTTTCTTTTATCTAAGATTAGTGCAAGTTTGGATAACATTTTATTTGTCCTCCAGTGCTCTTTTGCTCTGGTTTGTGTATGTAGCGGCAGGCAGAATTATTTCGAAGGTTGACCCGCTGTTTGGCAGGACGGTGGAACTTTCGACAAAAATTTGTCCTCCCATTTTTTCAATAAGATTTTTTACTATATACAGCCCGAGCCCGCTTCCCTGTGTTTTTCGTGTTAGATGGTTTTCTATACGGGTAAATTTTTCAAAAATTCTTGAAAGATTATCAGGTTCTATGCCCACTCCGTGGTCTTCTACTTTTATGCTGACATAGTTTTCTTTCTGCGCATTTGCGAGTGTAACCTTAACAGACCCTCTGTCATAAGAATATTTTGCCGCATTGTCCAGAAGATTTATCATTATCTGCTGGAATTTATTTTCATCTGCAAGAATATTGGGCACATTGTCATTACAATGGAATTCAAACGGATGAGACGGATACTGGTTTTTTATTATATCCAGCACCTGCTCTATCTGCGATTTTGCATTTACTGATTTTAATACAAGATTGCTCTGCTGTACCTGTATTTTAGAAATGGACAAAAGGTTTTCAACAAGTTTTATCAGCCTGTTTGATTGTTCTTTTATAATCCCGAGAAACTTTTGTATCTGTGCTTTATCAAGTTTGTCAAAAGACATAAGCATGGTATCTGCAAAGCCTCTTATACTCGTCAAAGGAGTACGCAGCTCATGGCTTACGGTCGAAATAAAGTCGGAATATACCTTCTCCATCTGGCTGTCTACTATAGTCAAATAATAGTAAGAATAAAATTCATCATCATACTTTGTTATTTTATATGTATAGTCTTTTATGACAACCGTATCGGATTTTTCCGGCAGAAAGTCAAACACATTTTTGCCGGATAACATTTCGCAGTTTGTATTAAATAATGAGCAAAAATAGCTGTTTGCGTATACTATTTTGTAGTCATAATCAACAACAAGCACAACAGAATCAAGTTGTTCAACAATGTTTTTAAAATCTATTTTTTCCATACTTTTATTATAACAACCCGTTTAGAATTTTGTGAAAATTTAAGCTTTTCTTAATTATGTTAAAAATTACTGTGTTGGGGTGATTTTTTCGTATTCAAATTTTGTCAAAATAATAATATCCCCATTTGAATTTATATATAAAAATCCACCGGCTATTACATAAAAGAGAGAGTTTAAGAAATGAATCTTAATGAAGAATGTTTGCTAAAATATTTGCAAAACCCTGACGAATTAATCGATTTAACCTCAATTTTACTGGAGTTAAACAAAGACTATGCAAAAAATTAGAGAATATTTAAAGAATAAAACTTTTTTAAAATACCTGCTTTATAGTATCTATATAGTAATTACAACCGGTGTTTTGTTTTCGCTTCTTTCCAATCCTTCTATACGGGAATTTTTTACTTCTATAGAAAACAAAACTTTTGACGCAAGACAGAGTATACTTTCTCCTTATAAAAAAGTATCCAAAAATATTGCAATACTTGCGGTTGATGACGAAAGCTACGAGTATTTTCTCGACAAATACGGCGAGTGGCCGATATCAAGAAATATTTATGCGGATATGATTACATACCTTGAAAATCAAGGTGTCGGTGCAGCGGCTTTTGACCTTATGTTTGTAAAATCATTAAAAAGCAGCAGCAACGATGATAAAAAGCTTGCGGATACAATTGCAAAATACGACAATGTTTTTACAGCCATAAACTTTGATAACCAGTCTTTTGATTTAAGAAAACCCGCTGATTTGCCTCAATATTTAAAAGCGCATATTAAAAACGATTCTGATATAAATCTCAAAAATGAGTATACTTATTTTAAAAATTGCAGAACAATAATCCCGCAGATAATGAATTCAACTTCAAACATCGGCCACATAAATCTTATGCGTGACGAAGACGGTATTGCGAGAGATTTACATCCATTTGTTTCTTATAAAGATGATTTTTATCCTCATCTTGCCCTTAAGGTTGTTATGAAATATCTTGAGCAAAATGAAGGATTAAAAATAAAAGATTTTAAAATAGATAAATCAGGCAATCTTCTTTTGGGAGAACGAAAAATACCTCTGAACGGAAAAGGCTCCGTTATCTTGAACTGGTACGGACCGAGCGGTATAAATACAAATACGACATTTGAATATGTCCCTATGTGGAAGGTGGAAAAATCTATTTATGAAGGGAAAAAGCTTATTCCCGACAATTATTTTAAAAACAAAATTGTTTATATAGGCACAAGCGCCACATCTCTGTTTGACTTAAAAAATGTTCCGACGGACAAAATTTTCCCCGGAGTGGAAATCCATACTACGTTTATAAACAATGTGCTGGATAACAATTTTATAAAACGAGTATCTCCGGCTGCGGACATAATCCTGTCTGTTTTATTGAGTTTGTTTGTCGGGCTTATTGTAGTAAGAAGCGAATCAACTATTCTTTCTTCCCTTGTGGCAATATTGACCGTGATTATATATCTTATTGCGGCAACCGTTCTTATGTACTACTTTAATATCTGGGTCGGTATTATTATACAGGTTGCATCTGTTATATTTGTATTTATTGCTTGTTATCTTGCAAAATACATAATAAAATCCAGAGATTTGGAATATACTTATGCTCTTGCAACAACTGACGGTTTGACAGAGTTGTACAATCACAGATATTTTCAGGAACAAATGCTGCAAAATATAGAAACCGGCAAAAGATATGAAAAACCCTTTTCTCTGATAATGATAGATATAGACTTTTTCAAAAAGTTCAATGATACATACGGACACCAGTCCGGAGATGCCGTATTGAGACAGGTTGCTCAGATTCTCAAAAAAAATGTAAGAAGCAGCGATATTGTTTGCAGATACGGCGGAGAAGAAATGTCTATTATTCTTACAAATACAAATAATGACGATGCAATGACAACTGCTGAAAAAATCTGTAAAGCGGTTAGCGCTCATCCTTTGAAGCTGGTTAACGGCAATGATGTGAATGTTACGATAAGTCTCGGGGTTGCAACATATCCTCAAAACGGCCAAACCCCTCAGGAAATGATTAAATATGCCGATGACTGCCTTTATATTGCAAAAGAAAACGGCAGAAATCAGGTAGGTAAAAAATAAATCAGAAGTTTATAAACCTAAGAAGCTTTTTTATTAAACCTTTAATCCCGCTTTCATAAGAAACCGGATCATCCTGATAATAAGGCTTGTACGCTTCAATAATGTTTTGCGGCAAAGGCTTGCCGTCTTTGAACGTAAAAGCAATGAGTTCTAACAGTTCAATCTGCTGGTTATTAAATTCCAAATCTTTTGCTTTTATATCCTCGTCAGCTTCATAATGACAAAGCGCATGCCAGGCTGCATGCACAGATGGATCCGTAAAACCTTTCGGAAAAAGTAAAAGACCTTTTCTGACCGTTATTCTTTCGGTCAAAACAGCAATAATTATATTACCCGCAAGCTGTCTTTGTTTTATACATTCAAGCTCCTCCTGCCTTGAATGTGCTGCGGACATTTTGTTTATTTTTTCTTTAATAACTGTTTTAATTTTGTCTATTTTTGCAATTATTATACTAATTCCGGAGTTTTGCATTCTTTTTGAACTGCACCCATACTTCTTACAGCATCTGCAAGAGAGTTCATATCATTGTTGAAATACTGATTAGCAAGTTTTTTAATAGCAAGCTGCGCCATTTCGTCACGAGAGGACACAGTTTTGTAAAAGAATTTTTTGCCCTGTTTATATCTGACAAGCATGTTCTTTTCAACAAGTCTGTCCATTACTGTTTTAACAGTTGTATATGCTCTTTGTGAAGCTGAATTTCTGTTGATTATTTCCTGTACTTCATTAACGGAAACATCAGCTTCTTCTATTTCTTCTAACATCCATATTGTTTTTAAAATTTCATTTTCTAAACTGCCGTGTGAATAGTTCATTTTTATTCCTTTTTTTCATTATTTACAGAATTACGTCTATAGTAATACAAAAGAAAATAAATTAAAACATTTTAGACATAATTTTGCCTGAAAATTTTAAAAGCAAAATAATTTATTTATATAAAATATTAAAATTATATTTTCTTAATCAAAAAGCGGTCCCATCTCGATTTTTTCGTAACCGTCACCGAGGTGAATAACTGCACCTGTACTCTTTGCCGTGGGAGCGCTTATTTGTTCAATACGGGCTTTGGATGAAGCAACTTTTTGCTCGATATTTCCCGTAAAATCACTGGCGTGGATAATAATGCCGCTGCTTGTATTTACAACAGGCGCACTGTTTTTCTGACATCCTGTTGTTATCAATGTCAGGATGCAAATAGCAAAAATAAAATTGTAATACATCAATTTCATTTTGTTACCTGTTTCGTTGTAAACACACTTTTGCAATATCATTGCAGTAATTTCTACTACTATTATAGCACATAAGTTTTAAAATTCACTATTTTTATAAAAAAATCATATATATTGTGTATACATTTCTTAATCATGACAGGTATAGTATAATAAATTTAAAAATAATAGGTGATAATGTGAATATTTTAGATACAGAGAATTTAAACGAAACAGAAAAAATTATAAAAGCAGCAAAAGGCGAAATTGATGCTGACATAGTTTTAAAAAACGCAAAAATTATAAATGTTCTCTCAGAAGAAATTTACGATGCTGATGTTGCAATTGTAGACGGAGTGATTGCCGGTGTTGCAAAAGGTTATAAAGGCAGAGAAGAAATAGATTTGGGCGGGGCATATGTTTCACCTTCTTTTATTGACGGGCATGTGCATCTGGAAAGCTCAATGCTCATGCCTTCAGAGTTTGCAAAACTTGTAGTTCCTTCAGGCACCACAACGGTTATTGCAGATCCTCATGAAATTTCAAATGTAATGGGGCTGCAGGGCATTAGTTTTATGAGAGAAGCCACAAAAAATCTTCCGCTTGATGTTTATATGATGCTGCCGTCATGCGTTCCGGCTACTTCTCTTGAAACTTCGGGTGTTGATTTAAACAGCTATGATCTTGCACTTCTTATAGATGCACCGTGGGTTCTCGGTATTGCGGAGATGATGAATTTTCCCGGTGTAATAAATTGCGATGAAAGTGTATTGAGCAAAATTAAACTGGGTTTATCTAAAAATAAACGTATAGACGGGCATTCACCTCATTTGAGCGGTAAAGATTTAAATGCTTATGCCGCGGCAGGTGTAAAATCAGACCATGAGTGCACAACACCGGAAGAAGCTGTTGAAAAGCTGCGCCTCGGTATGTATCTGATGGTGAGAGAAGCAACTGGAGCAAGAGATTTGGAGCCGCTTTTGCCTGTTTTAAAATCTCATAATACAAGAAAATGTTTGTTTGTAACCGATGACAGACACCCGAAACATCTTGCAAAACATATTTCAAGAATGGTTAAAAAAGCTGTTAAGTATGGTGTTGACCCGATAAAAGCAATACAGATGGCAAGCCTCAACACCGCTGAATATTTTAATCTGCCAAATCTCGGTGCGATTGCTCCGGGGTACAAAGCTGATATTGCTGTGTTTAAAGATTTAGAAAACTTTGAACCTCTGATGGTATTTAAAAATGGACAAATAGTTGCAAAAGACGGGAAAATGGTTATAGATACGGATTCTTTCAAAGCACCGGTTTTGAGAGGTTCTGTAAATATAAAATATCTTTACAGGGAAGATTTAAGAATAAAAGCTGTTTCTGACACGGCAAAAGTAATAAAAGTCTTTCCAAACAGCCTTATAACGGAACAAACTCTTGAAAAAATTAAATCAGAAAACGGTTTTGCTGTTTCTGATACTAACAATGATATCTTAAAAATTGCTGTAATAGAACGCCACAAAGCCACAGGAAATATAGGCCTCGGATTTGTAAAAGGTTTTGGATTAAAATCCGGTGCTATTGCTTCGACTGTTGCACATGATTCTCATAATATGATTGTTATAGGTACGAATGATGAGGATATGTACTATGCTGCAGTTGAGCTTGTAAAATCGCAGGGCGGAAAAATTGTTGTGGAAAAAGGAAAGACTCTTGCCCATCTGAAACTGCCAATAGCAGGGCTTATGTCAGACAGACCGGCGCAAGAGGTACAGGAAAAAATTAAGGAACTTGATAATGCGGCAAAAATAATCGGCTGCAGTATAGATGAGCCTTTTATGAGCATGGCATTTTTGTCTTTGTCTGTAATTCCCGAATTAAAAATTACGGACAAAGGACTTATTGATGTAAACAAATTCGAAGTTACAAATTTGTTTGTGTAAAATCTCTCCAATCAACTGCTTGTATGAAATTAAAAAAATCATGTTGACCTGAATAAAAATCGGGATTAAAATAATATAACCTTGCAAGGAAAGTACGGGTGAAAGTCCCTCACTGGTCCGCAGCCGTTACAGTCGGAATACTTGTCAGGTATGTATTACTTCGAGACAAGGAGATTTTTTATGTCATTTTTAAAAACAAATAACGGCCGTGTTCAAAACGGGCTGTTAAAAGCTGTCCAATCAGAAAAAACAACCAATCCTTATGCTGCAAGAACAGCAGAAGTTAAAGATTTTATTATTGATAAGAATGTAAAGCTTGTTGATGATTATTTAAAAAAACTTGACTGGCAGGTAAAAGAAAACTCTAATATGACCTATTCTATTCAAGGTCTTAATAATTATATTTCTTCAGCTATAAGCAAAAATTACTGGCTGAATAAAATCTATACCCCGCAAATTAAAGAAGCGCATGAAAACGGCGATATTCACATACACGATTTGAATATTATATCAACCTACTGTGTGGGCTGGGATTTAAAAGATGTTCTTATGGAAGGATTTACCGGAGTAAGCGGTAAAGTTAAATGTGCACCTCCTAAACATTTTAGAACAGCTCTCGGGCAAATGGTTAATTTTTTATACACAATGCAGGGAGAAGCTGCGGGGGCTCAGGCTTTTTCCAACTTTGATACTTTGCTTGCACCTTTTGTAAGATACGATAATCTTACCTATGAGCAGGTAAAACAAGCAATGCAGGAGTTTGTATTTAACCTGAATGTACCTACACGTACGGGATTTCAGACACCTTTTACAAATATAACAATGGATATGGTTGTTCCATCTTATTATGCTGACGCTCCGGTAATAATCGGCGGAGAGCTGAAGGAGGATACTTATAAAGATTTTCAGCATGAAATGAATCTTATAAATAAGGCATATTTTGAAGTAATGATGGCTGGAGATTATACGGGCAAAGTCTTTACTTTCCCCATTCCGACCTACAATATTACAAAAGATTTTGACTGGGACAATCCAGCTCTTGAGGGGCTGTGGGAAATGACGGCAAAATACGGTATCCCTTATTTTTCTAACTTTATAAATTCAGATATGAATCCTGAAGATGCGCGTTCTATGTGCTGCCGTTTGAGAATAGATAACAGAGAGCTTGAATACAGAGGCGGGGGGTTATTCGGTTCTAATCCTCTGACGGGTTCTATAGGCGTTGTTACGATTAATCTGCCAAGAATAGGTTATCTTTCAAATAATGAAGCTGAATTTTTCAGACTTCTTTGCAAAAATATGGAAATAGCAAGAGAAAGCCTCGAAATAAAAAGAAAAGTTATAGAAGAATATACTGACAAAAATCTTTATCCGTATACAAAGTTCTATTTAAGAGATATAAAAGCCCGTTATGGTGTATACTGGAAAAATCATTTTTCAACAATCGGCCTTGTCGGTATGAATGAAGCCTGTGAAAATTTGCTGGGTAAAGATATCGGAACAAAAGAAGGCAAGGAGTTCGCTCTTAAAGTAATGGATTATATGCGCAATATAATATCTAACTTCCAGAAAGAAACGGGTAACAATTACAATCTTGAAGCAACACCTGCAGAAGGTACTACTTACCGTCTTGCCAGACTGGATAAGAAATTTTTTGACGGTATAAAATGTGCAAATGAACAAGATTATAGAAAAGGTGCAAAACCTTTTTATACAAACTCTACTCAGCTTCCGGTAAATTACACGGATGATATTTTTGAACTACTTGATAATCAGGATGATTTGCAGACAAAATATACCGGCGGAACTGTTGTACATATTTTTGCAGGAGAGAGAGTTTACGATACAAATGTAGTTAAAAATCTTGTAAGAAAAGTTTGTGAAAATTATAGACTCCCTTATTTCACTTTTACACCGACATTTAGTATATGTCCTACTCACGGTTATGTTGCAGGGGAACATTTTAAATGCCCGGACTGCGGAGATGACTGTGAAGTATTTTCAAGGGTAGTAGGTTATATAAGTCCTGTAAAACAGTGGAATGAAGGCAAAACTGAAGAATTTCATCTGAGAAAAACCTTTGATGTGAATAAATGTGCTAAAGAGGCATAGTTATGCAAATTGCGGGTTTACAAAAATCCACACTGCTTGATTATCCCTCTAAGATTGCAGCTGTCATTTTCACATTAGGCTGTAATTTCAGATGTCCTTATTGTCATAATCCGAACTTAATTACAGCTGTTTCATCAGGCTCATTGCTTGATGAAACAGCCATATTAGATTTTTTGTACCAGAGAAAGGGCAAGCTGGATGCCGTTGTTGTGTCAGGCGGTGAGCCTACACTGCAGAAAGATTTGAACGGATTTTTTAAAAGATTAAAAGAGCTCGGTTATTTAACAAAATTGGATACAAACGGAACTAACCCCGAAGCAGTGCAGAATCTGGTAAATGACAGACTTGTTGATTACATTGCAATGGATATAAAATCTCCGTTAAATAAGTATGAACAAACAGTCTGCCGTAAAATTGACATTGAAAAAGTTAAAGACAGTATAAATTTTATTATGTCCTGCGGGGTTGATTACGAGTTTAGAACAACTGTAGTGCAGTCTCAACTGAATTACAATGATTTTGAAAATATAGGACAAACGCTAAAAGGTGCAAAACGATACTATCTGCAGAAGTTCAGACCGGATATTACTCTAAATCCGGAGTTTTCAAAAGAAAAGACATATACAGACAATGAATTTAACAGGATAAGAGATAGTTTAACAAATTATATAGAAGAAGTCTTTGTAAGGTAATACTTTTATTTTGAAAAAAAAGTAAATTCGTACTAAACTTTTATTATGAAAAAGATTTTGTTTTTATCTTTTATCTTATTTTTCTTTTTGTTTTGCATGCCTGTTTTTGCAGATGTGATGCCGAGGTATACAGGTTCTATAAGCAAAGAAACTATTGGTTTTTTGCAGGTGCCTGAGAGTTTTAATTTATATTTGTATCCCAGATATGATTCCCAGATTGTTGAATCTGTAAAATGGACAAATACTGAAGTGTATTATAAAAATACAACATCTGAACCATACAGGCTTTTTGCGGCTCAGGTTTCTGATAAAAATTTTGCATTTTGTTCTGTTATAGATGAGCAGGATGATTGGTATAAAATTATTTATGACAGAATAAACAATAAATCCGCATGGATAAAACCTGCTTCACAGGATGACTTTTGGGGATTAAAAGATTTTTATTCATATTATGGCAGACGATATGGTCTGTATTATATGAAAGATATAGATTACAGACAAAGAGGCATTTATAGCGGTGCTTATGAGGGTTCTCAAAAGCTCGGCGGTTTTACTCTGATAAAATCAATCAGGCTGAATAAATTAAGCGGTAATTGGGCGCTTGTAACTGTTATTGACCTTGATAAACTGCCAAAAATCGGCTATATCCAGTGGAGAGAAACGGACGGAAAAATAATTTTATTTCCCAGAATTGACCACTAATTTTTCCCCATTTTGTGACTTATATCGTAAATTCCACATATACTATAAAAAGCCCGTCATTCTGAAGCTTCAAATGCGCATTGACGATAGTGTTGTGTTCAGAATCTTACCAACCGGATATGTATAT
>CASFNW010000005.1 GCA_949296245.1 uncultured bacterium | reverse complement strand
GGCATAGTTCAGTCTGTCGAACTATCGGTTACTAAGCAGCCATTCTAGCTGCGCTTCTGCCGAAATTGCCTTCGATAACGTTGTTAGCGTTTAATTTAACTTGCTCGTTGATAACCGAGAACAGCGCTCGGACCCGCAGTTTGATACAAACGATCACCCCGTCAAATCCAAAACGTCCCCATGATTATATTTCAAAGTGCTATGTATATATCATTATATCATACTATTGGGGAAAAATAGTAACCTGTTCAAAACATTCCAAAAAGTCTTCTCTCGGAATTTTAACAACCCGTGATGTATCATGAGGATTTATTAAATATACATAATCACTATCGACTTTTTTGACCGCATAAGCATGATTCTTAACCAGTTTAAATCCTTTTCCAGAAAATATATCTTTAATGGACACATCAGTATACTTTTTATCCAGTTTTTCTTTTGTAGATGCAACAAATATCCCCTGCTCTCCGTATTTTTGCATCATATCAAGCATCTCATCATAAAAATGCTTGTTTTTTATAAGAGCAGGTTCACGCGCTGCAATATGAGGGACAGCAAAAAGACTTGTTCCTGGTTTATTGTTCTTTTTAGCAGGCTGATGCCCAAAATCAGGATTTGCAATACGGCTTGAAATTTGAATTGTATCAGAACCCGTCAAAAGTTTAAAAGCTATTGCAGGATTATTGCCGTCAATTGAAGTTTTACCCATAACAGGGTTTTCTTTAAAATATCGTTGAAGCGCAATCTCCATTGCCCTGACATCAAGATCTCCTGAAGAAAATCTATCAGAATCTGCCAGCTCCTGCGGAGTAATTGTATAGCTCTTATTTACCCCTTTAAGGTTAACTATTACATTTTCTGTTTTCGGGTCAATATTAACACAGTCGTCAAGCAAATCCTGCCATTGAGGAGAATTTCTCAATGCTTGTATAGTCGCCAAAAACCAGCAATCTCCGGTTTGCCCCTGACTGAAATCTGCGTCTATATCGCCGTTTGGTTTTTTATTTTCTTTATTTACTTCTAAAAGAAGATCATTTAATGAATCAGATACCGTTTGTAAATCAAAATTTTCATCGGCAAGCAGGCCTTCAAGCTTCCGGCTTAAACCGAAAGAATATATGTTATTATCATCTGCGTACTCTGCAAGTTTTTGCCCTAGATGCTTTACAGCCTCTCTTTTTTCAGATTCCGTCATATCAGAAGCTAAAATTTTATCAACAAGAGAAATATACTTTTCTTCAGGAGTGTCCGGATTTTCATAGCCTCCAACACAATTCATAACAGTTAAAATATTTTCAGAATCACAGCATTTAATATATTTAAGACTGATTTGCTTTTGCAAACCTTCTATAGGATAGGAAGAATTGTCAAAATATATTACCTCACCGTCATTGTTAAAAGATGTGCGGGAAATTGCCTCATGAGTATCTTTTTCTTCAACAACACGTTCCAGCAGCGTTCCTTCTTCTGAATAAAAATTGTGAATAACCGTATTATCTGACATGTAAAGATACTCATCCTTTGAGTTATTCTTATAGGTAATAGTTTTTGAAGATATACTTCCGTCGGGAAGAAAAGAAGATTCTATCAGAGCGCCGTTATCATCCGTTTGAGATGTCAAATACTTATGACCGTTTTGGTTAAAATAGTCTGTGATTTCTTTGTTCTCTGAATTTGTATATGTTAAAGAATATTTGCCGTCAGGATTTATAGCCTTTTTTGTGCCGTCTTTTAAAATTTGGTATTCTATCCCGTTTTCATTTGTAGAAGAAACAATATCTGTTTTTGCCGAATAATCAACAAGCTTTTTTATAAAGCCTAAAAAGCCTTCTTTCTCAATATTAGCCTCTTTCATATCAGGCTGGGATTTTAAGAATTTTTTAAGCTCTTTTTCAGACAATTCTCCGTCATCCCCTGCAGATTCCTTAACTTTATTCAAAAATACAGAAACTTCAGCAGAATCAAGAATATTATTGCCGTTTTGGTCACATTTTTTAAAGATATCTATAAGCTTGGGGTCATTCGCAATTTCGTTAAAATTAAGACCGCCTTTTATATCGCCTACATCAATACTTTGTTTTTTTGATTTAATAACAAAATCTTCGTTTCCCATACCTGAACTATCGGCATTTGCACAAATAAATTAATAAACACCAAGTAAAATTTTACAAAAGTTAACATCGTGCAGGCCTGTCATTCAATACATAGATATGCAGGTGATTTTCCAGCGCTTTTAGATACTTGAACGCATCCGGATTATGTATAACAGCAAAACAAAAAATGGTGAAGAAATAAATTTAATTTCTCTACTGCACACAAAAGCTACTGTTCTGATTTTGCATACCTCCATTCGTAACGTGCCTCAGGCACCTTCCGAACAGAGTCCTTGCTGCTATTGTTAAGTTACATTGTCGAAAATTGAACGTTTCCGCCAACTTCACTTAGGCTTATGTTTTTAAAACATCCCCATATATTTCAAAGTACGATATAAAATTATCATACACTACATTCTATTTCTTTTTTTACAGCAGAATTTCTTTTTTTACATCAGAATATTTCATACCAACTTCCTGTTCAATTTTTTCCAGTTTGTCTTTTGGAAGTGCTGATGCATATATCAATAATTCTTTTTTCAATCGTTCATTTTTTAAATTCTGTGCAATCATATTTATCGCAAAAAATCTATTTTCAGGTTCAACATTAGGCAGTTTGTATATTAATCTGTCATGCAAAGCTTCGTTATTTATTGTAACAAGTCTTTTATAGTAAGGTCTGAACTGGTCTTTTGGAAGAAGATGCAAAAAGCTTGCAAGATGTTCTATCGAACCCGGAAGTGCATATTGCTCCGCAATATCATAATAGGCTTTGATTCTGTTGGGAAGAATCTCCGAACGTACAGTTTGCAAATCATCTTTAATATTTTCATCTCTATGTTTCATGCACAGAAGAGGAATTTCATTAAATAAAATCACCTGTGTAATTTCATCATCAGTTTTTACAAGTTTTTCAAAATACTGTAATGCTTCTTGATACGGCAGATATTTCAATACATAAGCCAAAGCTCTGTCTACATAAGAATCATT
Source organism: uncultured bacterium (assembly GCA_949296245.1). Classification (GTDB taxonomy): domain Bacteria; phylum Cyanobacteriota; class Vampirovibrionia; order Gastranaerophilales; family Gastranaerophilaceae; genus Limenecus. Next base: position 62,078 of record CASFNW010000005.1, on the reverse strand, counting down.
CAATTCAATACATTCATTTATATACTGTTCTTTATTATCCCCCATGTGCTTAATTGCCATTGCAAGTCCTGCATTTTTCTGGCTCTGGTCATAGTTTTTGTTTGCAAAAAGTCTGTACCATTCCTGTGATTTGTACTTATCTTCCGTAAACTTAATTTTGTTGTATACACTTCTTGCAATTATGCTTTCATTTTTTATTCTATTTATCACACGAACGCCGCCCCAGTCATAGCTGTAGTTTTTACAGACATTATGTTTCTTGTCAGCATTTTCATCTGTGCATTTGAGTCCGTACTCATAAGGATTAACATTTCTTTTAGGAAGTCTGACATCATCATCTACATATTTTATAACCATATAACCGCTTTTTAAGTCACCAAACAGAAACTTGCCTCTCTGTGTGTCATACCCAACGTTTTTCATCCAATAAGCAGCACTGTTATTTTCTGCATAATTACCGTGACTTTTGTATGGCTGCCAGTTTCTTCCTTCTATTAAATGATAAACTTTCAATACATATTCATCTTCATCAAAATTGGGATTTCTTAAGCCCACAAGCTTGTATCCTGAACCTTTTCCGCCTTTATCAAGATATTCAATATCTATATCATCCCACGGGTCTGCAAGTTTATATTTTTGAAGTAAATTAGCATATAGTTCTTTTGTCGAATTATTACGTCTTTTTGTAATTTCATCGATAGTATACACTTTTGTTTCATCAAAATCTCTTAATTCTTCCGTAATTTGTGCAAATGTTTTATAAAATTCTTTTATACACTCTGCCCTGTGTTCCTTTGGAAATTTTGCCTGTATAAAGTCAGGAATTTGACCCAGTATCAGATTTCTGTCCTTATGCGCTTCCACAATGTTCTTTATATCTTTTTGCCCGTCAATATATGTATGCCCGGACATTTGTTTTGTTATACCGCCAAATGAAACTGTATCAGATGCATAGTTTCTATTCAATAAAATATCTTGCTTCTCTTTGTTATGACCATTCTTTAGCGAATTGTCAGTTTTTTGTGAATACAAATAACTAACCAAATTTAAATTTAGTTTCATTTTCCACACCATTCTTACTCTCTGTATGTTTAATATAACCGGCAAAATTTTTTATTTTGCTAGATTTAAATGCAAAATTTAATAATTCTTAACTTAACCTGCGATTATATCAAAAAGTATTTTGTAAAATAATCTGACTTTATCAATAGGGCAACATGCCAGTGCATGGTTCATTTCCTCTATTAATATTTCTTTTTCTTTAAGATGTGAATTTTTAAAAAATTCTTCCGTATCTATATCCAAAACAGATGCAATTTTATACAGCAAATCTAATGAAGGATTATTCTTGCCACACTCTACCCTGCTTAAATGCTTCGAGTCTATACCGATTTTCTCAGCTAAAGCATCTTGCGTAAATCCTTTACTTTTTCTAATCTCTTTTATTCTTTTACCCAGCAAATTTACATAAGACATACTTCAATTATCGCAATTGCAAGATACTTAGAAACAATGTTAAATATCAAGTTTTTAATAAAAAGTTGACATTATATAGCGTTAAACATATAATTCATGTTGATTTTTACAAAAATATCTACATGACACATCAAGCAAGATTTTTGGGCATGAAAAAAGTATCAGTAATCATACACTGCTATAACCAGTCTAAGTTTGTACAAGAGGCAATAGAATCCGTTATAAAACAGACCTATAGCAATATCGAAATAGTATGCATAAATGACGGCTCAACAGACAATAGTTCTCGGACAATACAAAAACTTGCACAAAAGTACAAACAAATTATATTTTTCGACGAAAAAGAAAACCATGGAGTAATATACGCCAGAAATACAGCAATTAGTGCAGCAACGGGAGAATACATTCTGCCGCTTGATGCTGATGATACAATCGAGCCTGAGTATATAGAAGAGGCTGTAAAAGTCTTGGATAACAGCCCTGACACAGGTATTGTATACAGCAAAGCAAGATTACTCGGTGCACAAAATAAAGAGTTAAAGCTTCCTGATTATTCCAAATCAAATATTTTATCCACAAATTGTATATTTGTCAGCGCTTTATTTCGCAAAGCAGATTTTATATCTATAGGCGGTTATAAAGAGTATATGAAAGACGGTTATGAGGATTGGGATTTATGGTTGTCTTTTATAGAAAAAGGATTTAACGTACACAAGATAGATAAAATACTGTTTAGCTACAGAAAGCACGATAAAAACAGCAGGTCATCCCAAATTACAAAAACACAAATGGAGAAAATATATAAAACTATCTTAAAACATCATACATCTCTGTATCTTGAAGACAGCTCGATTATACAAAAATTGTTTAGCAGTTCTGACAAAAAGTTGCAAAAATATAAAAGGATATGTTTATTCTTTTCATGGGTTATAATTATAGAATCATTAATAATACTATATGTTTTGTTCGTAAAGTAAAAAGTTATGAAGCTATTTAGGTTTGAAAAATCAAATAATTATAAAAAGATAACTATTTTTGGGATAAAAATAACTTTCAGAAAAAAGTTTGTGATACCCAAACAGCTTATTGATAACAAAAAATTTTATAAAACTCCTGTTAGAAAAAACAGTGTATTAATAGTAGAACCGAACCCTTATCATGCAGAGATTTTGCCGGGTTTTGTAAGATATTTTCAGGATTTAAATTATAACGTTGATATTATATTGAGACACGAAAATTTCTGTGATTCATCTTTTGCTGAATACAAAGATATCAATGTATTCAATACAGACACAAAACATATAAAAAAATATTTGCATTCATCAAAAATAAAAGATTACAAAATAGTTTTTGTCTCTTCATACGATTTTGGAGAAGCCAAGAAACATCAATATTCATTTTTAAAATACATAAAATCAATACCGTATTTAAAAAATAAACTATTTATAGCAGCACATGATTTAAAAAACTATTTTAAACAAAATACTACAGACCCAATACCGGTAGAATTATTTACTTTATCGGGCTTTCAAAATACAAAAATGCTTAACCCTCATTATTTTGGGAATATAAAAATAACACCAAAATCTTCTGACAAAACACGATTTATTGTCGTCGGAAACATTCTTAAAAACAATAAAAATCATGATTTACTTTTACAAAGCGCAAAAAGCTTACTTGGTTACACTACAAATTTTGAAATCACAATTATTGGTCTAAACGGTTCAGTAGCGATATCTCCTGAGCTTCTAAATTACGTAAAGTTCAAAGGCAGACTTCCATTTGTCGAAATGTATAAAGAAATGGAAAAAGCTGATTTTTTTCTTCCTCTTTTAGACCCTTCTAATGAAGGGCACAGAAGATATCTAAACGAAACAACAACAGGCTCCAGGCAGTTGATTTTAGGATTTTCAAAACCCTGTTTGATAAATGAAGAATTTGCAAATGCATACGATTTTAATCAGAACAATTCTATTATTTATCAGCAAAATAATCTGCTGAATGCAATGAAAGCGGCTATTGATATTAATGCAGAAGAATATGAAAAAATGCAGAAGAATCTGAATCTGCTTGCGCAGGATATATATAAAAGGTCATTGAATAATTTAAAAGAAAGCATAGCAATGATAAATGAATATCACGATTTAGTCTAATGTAATATTGCCAGATGTTTGCCATGATAGAAGTCAAAGGATTTTTATTATGACAAAGCTGCTGATTGTTTTATTTCTTTTAAAAATATTAGGAATAACAAATGTGTAACTATGATAATGTATCGTAGACTCTTTTTATCTCTTTTATATCCTGCCACATAAGCCACTTCGGGCTTCCTTTTTCTCTGGAATCGTTACGCAGCAGATAAGAAGGATGAAATATCGGCATCATTTTAGCACCGTAAGGTCCGTCAAACCACTGGCCTCTCACTTTTGTAATTCCCCTTGCTCCTTCAAGAAAAGATTGGACAGCAATATTTCCACACAGCAAAATAATTTTAGGCTTTAGTGTTTCCACCTGTATATCCAGATACTCACGGCAGGCAGCTTTTTCTTCCGGCAGAGGATTCCTGTTGTCGGGCGGGCGGCATTTAAGAGTGTTGCATATATAAACATCTTTTTGTCTGGACAATCCGACACAGGCAAATATTTTGTCCAATAACTGTCCCGCCTTGCCTACAAAAGGTTCTCCTTTTTGATCCTCCCAGTATCCGGGAGCCTCTCCTATGAGCATAAGTTTATTATTAGGTACACCGCCTGAGAATACGATTTTTGTCCGTGTTTTGCCAAGAGGGCATTTATAACAGTTTTGACACTTTTCTTCTGTTTTTAAAAGTAATTCCTTCACATTTTGCATGTCTAAATTTTCAGGCATACTTAACCCTTTCCTATATCAGACAATTGTACTATAATTTTTTAGTGATTTAAATAAAATTTCATATTGTCAACTGACTCCGACTACATGATGAACCTGTGCGATAAACAAGTTCAATATACAACAACAAGTCCTGCGCAGCCAACAGCGAAATCTGACTGACACGCCGTGTGAGGCTTTGCCGAACCCAGTGTCACTGCGAACGGAAACGTTGAGTTTTCGTGAGCGTCTGATTTCAAGAGAGCGAAATCTGACGGGGCTGACTGAACGTAGAGAAGGAACGCCCCTTGTGAGGGAAAACCACGCTTTTCCCGAACGTCTGATTTCAAGAGAGTGCATGGGGTCACTTTAGCAATATTAATACTTATGCGTCCTCGCTACTGGATAAAAGTACAGGTGGCAAGTATAAAAATTAATAGAACCATGCCTATCAGGATACTTTTGAGTACAAGCGAGGCAGTCACTGATAAATTTATTTTACAAAATATTGGATCCAAAATGATTAAAGAAAAATATACAAAAAATATCCTCCTGGGAGAGATTGGAGAACAAGAAAAAACTAAACTTTTAAATTCAAAAGTTCTTATTGCAGGCTGCGGAGCACTGGGGTCCAAAGTTTTGGCTAATCTTGCCTCTGCCGGTATCGGGACAATCGGCATCATTGACAACCCTGAGAATTGTAAAGCTGAAAAAGTACTTTCTGCACAAAAGTGGGTAGAAAAGAACTATAAGGAAATAAATATAAAAACTTATAATGATAAAATTGATGAAATAAACAGTGAAAAAATTATCGGTGAATATAATCTTCTAGTCGACTGCTTTGACAATTATCAATCAAAATTTTTGTTAAATGAATATGCAGTAAAATACAATATACCGATGGTGCATGGCGAAGCTGCAGAAAATTACGGTCATGCAACAGTAATCATCCCTCACAAAACACCATGTCTGGAATGTTTGTTTCCAAATACAAAAAGAGACATAAAACTCTCTAATGAATCAGCGGGTTTTGCCGTAAACGCACTAGGAGCCTTGATGTCACAATCTGCAATAAATTTGCTTTTAGATATAAAAGATGATTTAGAAAATGTACTGCTGACTTACAACTCAGATGAAATGAAACTTGAAAAAATCCAACTTTCATTCAACCCGGATTGCAGAGTCTGCGGACAAAAGCAATAGCGAAAAATGTATACACTTTCTAATTTCTAATAGTCATTTAATCACTATACTTTTATATCAATAGTTGATTGTGTTTCATCAGAAACAGGTTCTGCGGTTTCTACAGTATCATAGTATACTGCAGATTCTTCTGTTGTATCTGTTCTAGAATCTTCATCATCAGTTTCTTTAAGCGATTCTTTAGCTTTTTCAATAGCTTTGTCCTGTATATCTTTAATAGTTTCAGAAACTCCTTCTATCATTTCAGATTGCAGCTGTGCAGTACTTTTAGAATTTTTTTGTAAGATAGCAATCCAATCAGACATATTTGCGCTGCTTGTTTGTTCTGTAGTTGAAGTATAATTAAGAATCATAATAAAACATCCTTTTTCTATTAACATATAAGATTTTAGCTCTTTGAAGCAAAAATAAATCATACCAATGCATTAAAAAACCGGCTTAAAATTTAGCCGGTTTTTTAAATTTAAACTCTGATATCAATGGGGGATTTTAGCTGAGCCGCCGTTATAGTCGACGGATCCTGCGGTGCAACACTCATCGCACCCTGTAATAACTGCAATGCAATTGCCCCTTGCTGTTTTTGCAAAGAAAGACTCTGACATGCCATTTGCATGCTTAGGGTCTGACCTGCCATAGCAGAGCTCATTGAACTGATTGCACTTGACATTTTTATTCCTTATTTGTCTATACAATTGTATTATACCACCTATGCATTGTTTTATAACTATACAAATGTATGAATTTCTTATGTTCAAATGACTCAGACAGAACCATTAAAAAAAGCAGGCATGAAACAAATCATACCTGCTTTTTTATACTTATAATCAGTTTGGATTAATTACGCATTGCAGCAAGCAGCTTTTTTGCAAGATTGTCCGTTGAATGCTTTCAATCCCATATATTTAGCAGCTGAACCGAGTTCTTCTTCGATTCTGATTAACTGATTGTATTTGCAGATTCTGTCTGTTCTTGAAGCAGAACCTGTTTTGATTTGACCGCAGTTTGTAGCAACAGCGAGGTCAGCGATAAATGTATCTTCTGTTTCGCCTGATCTGTGAGAAGCGATTGCTGTGTAACCTGCTTTGAATGCCATGTTCATAGCGTTCAATGTTTCTGTCAAAGTACCAATCTGGTTTACTTTGATAAGGATAGAGTTAGCAGTACCTGTTTCAATACCTTTAGCCAATCTCTTAGTGTTTGTAACAAATAAATCGTCACCTACTAACTGGCAGTGAGAGCCGATTCTGTCTGTAAGCATTTTCCAGCCTTCCCAGTCTTCTTCAGCCATACCGTCTTCGATAGAGATGATAGGATATTTGTCAACCCAGTTAGCGAGGAAGTCAACCATTTCTTCACGGGAAAGAACTTTGCCTTCGCCTGCGAGGTTGTATTTGCCGTCTTCATAGAATTCAGAAGAAGCAACGTCTAAGCAGATTTTAACCTGATCAGTTGTGTAACCTGCTTTTTCAATAGCTTCAATGATTACTTGAAGAGCTTCTTCGTTAGAAGAAAGATTCGGAGCAAAGCCGCCTTCATCACCTACAGAAGTAACCATGCCTTTGTTTTTGAGAACTGTTTTAAGGTTATGGAATACTTCAGCGCCCATTCTGATAGCTTCTGTGAAAGAAGAAGCACCAACAGGAGTAATCATAAATTCCTGGAAGTCTACGTTGTTGTCAGCATGAGCACCGCCGTTTAATACGTTCATCATAGGAACAGGCAGTGTTACAGCGTTGATACCGCCAAGGTATCTGTATAAAGGCATTTCAAATGCAAGAGCGCAAGCTTTAGCGCAAGCCAAGGATACGCCAAGAATAGCATTTGCGCCTAATTTAGATTTGTTTTCAGTACCGTCAAGTTCAAGCATCAATTTGTCGATAGCTTGCTGATCAGCAGCATTTTCGCCGATTAATTCCGGTGCGATAATATTGTTAACATTGTCTACGGCTTTTAAAACGCTTTTTCCGCAGTATATAGATTTGTCGCCGTCTCTCATTTCAAGAGCTTCAAAAATACCTGTAGAAGCACCTGATGGAACAGCTGCACGGCCTACAACGCCGCAATTGAGTGTTACATCGACTTCAACAGTCGGGTTTCCTCTAGAGTCAAGAATTTGTCTTGCTTTTACGTCTTCAATAGTTGTTGGCATAATTTTCTCCTTTGTTTTTGCCTGAACATTTAATGTCTCTTTGAGAAAATTATTATACGAAAGCAAAGTTTTTACAAGGTTTGAATGACTGGATAATAATATTTTGGTTTAAATTGTATTTATTGTTTTAATCTAATCTAGTACAGCAGTTGCCGCCGGCTGTCTTACAATTTCTTCTCTCTCGGTGCTGCCACTGACTACGCTTCGCAGCCAGCAGCTGCTCACCTTTGACTTCTTTGGCTGTAATCTTTGATTTTGTGCAAAATGTCTTCACGTACAGTGAACAAACGACACTCAAAAATTTTGCTCACGTTACTTATCGCAAAATTTTTTTTGACAATCTAGTTTAAGAATTGTGTTACTGTTGCAACTGCTTGTTGTGATTGTTTAAAGAAAAATTTAATTGCATCTTTCACGAGGCTATATGGGTTAATCCCAGCTTTAATCATGCTCCATATTGCATGTGGCATATCCATAAGCAAAGTTTTTATATCAAACCCTTGACCGGATAATTTGCCTATCTGTGAAATAGTTGTGAAAAATTGAAGTTCTGCTTTTATTGTTGTAGCTTTTGTCGGAGACAGCTCTAATCCATGCTTGTTAAGTATTGTATTTATACTGGATTCAATTTCTTGAAATTTTGTAATATTATGTATACGTCCAAAAATGCTCTCTTGGATATCTTTTGTAACTTTTTCAATCAATTCTTCTTTATTTTTTCCGTTATAACTGCATTGTTCAACAAAATATTTCGCAACTTCTTTAGAGTTGCCTACAAAATAATTAATAAAAAAGCGCAAGTCATTTTTTATTTCTTTACTGTTTCTGACAATACAATTTCCTGTATCAATAAATTCAGGAATTAATTTTCCATTTTTATCTGCATGTATAAAGAAGTTACCCATATGCGGATCACCATGCATATAGCTGTTTCCGTCTTTTCTTAAAAATAAGAATTGTTCATCAAAAGTTTTGGCTATTACATTAGGAAGCTCATTTATAACTTTTTGAGGATTTTTAAGCCAAGGGTTCTCTGCAATTTCTTTTGCATATTTAGTATTAAACCCTACAGGATTAGCTTTATAATCATTTAATATTTCCATAAGTTTATTCATTTGTATTCCTCTGGCTGAATTCATAACAATGCAGGATGCATCTTTAGAAATATCAATGATATTTGCAACTGTATATCGTTTTGCATTATTGCCCAATAGTTTATTGTTGTTGAGTTCAGTACAAAAATCTAATTCTTTTGACCAATCTTTGTAAATCTGTTTTATCATTTTATTCTGTTTTTCAAGATTTAAATTTTTAGAACTCAAGCTTTTAAGAAGTTTTGATATTAAAAATTGTTCCATTTCCAATTCTTCTTTATCAACACCTTTTTTAAGCATTTTTACAACAACTTTTGTGCCGTCAGGTTTTTTAACAAGATAAGCTGCCCCGATGCTGCCTGCACTGAGCTCTTTTTCTATCACATAATGTTTATCCGGAAATGATTTTGTCAAAACTTCCTGAGCTTCTTCTATCGTTCTGGAAAAAGAACACTGGCTTTGCGTCTTTTTTATTGCTTCCGCGAGTTTTGGATATTTCTTTTGTATTTGGCTCATTATTTTTGCATCGCTTGATATAATTTGTGCTAACTTTGTCGCACCGATACCGTGCGCTTCTATCAGTACTTTTAGTATGTCTTCTGTATTACCATTCAAAGCTTTATCTAAAAGTTCATTTTTTACTATACCAGCTCTTTTGGCAAAGTATTTTCTATATATGTTTATAAATTTTTTATCTTTTAAGATATCTTTTAATAAATCCTTGCTATTGTTTTTTATTTGAGATGCAATTTCTTCTACAGCATTTTCTGAGTTTTTATTTACACCTTTATATTTAATATGAAGCGCTAATTTACCTCTTTCAATTGCCTTTTTGAAAAAAAGGTATAATGCTGTTCTGACATTTGATGTTGTAAATATAAGACAGGATAATATACTCGTAGCAACTGTCATATTACGCATTGTTTTAGCTTTTTCTGGTGAAACTCCATATACCTGCGAATAGAACTCAGGCTTGGTAATTTTTGATACAATATTTTGGTTCTCTTTTTTTACATTGTCTTGTTTTTTATTTTTTTTTACGTTATTCAAGACATAATTGTTATCATTTGAAATTTTTGTTGTAACACCCGACGCTTGCATTATAAGACCTTTCATTTTCACACATTAATATAAAATTTAGTAAAATTTTAAAATTGACAATTATCTCCTTGCTCTTTTATAAAAATTTACAAATTTATTATTTTATATGAATTCTTTTTATTTTATAGCAGGCTGTTTTGCTATACATCTAATTTAGTGTCACAGTTGCCGCCGGTTGTCTTGAAATCAGACTCTTCGGAAAACTCAACGTTTTCCTTCGTAGTGGCACTTGGTTCGGCTACTCCTCACACTGCGTGCCAGTCTGATTCCGCTCAACGCAGCCGGCACCTTTTCACCTTTTCAATATGTAATAATTATTATACTGCACGGAAATACTTCGTATCTCACTAAGCACACCTCCATCCGAAACGTGCAACAGGCAGCTTTCGCACGGAGTCCTTGGCACGCAAAAGCTTCGCTTTTGACTTATCTCCTCTCATAAAAGCAACATTTAGTTGTTTTTATTCGGCAGAGTCTTATCACGAATTTTTTTGGACAAATTATTCGCCCTGTTTTTTACATTTTACCCCGCGTTTTGTTGCGTCGATTACCGCAAGAATAGTTTTATCCAGGAGTTCAAATTCTTTTTGTTTTTCTGCAGGTTGTTTTGCTCTCCAGTCATTTAGCATTTTTAAGAATTCTTCTCTCTGGATAATGCATTCGCCGGTACCGACTTTGGAGGAATATTTTTTTACAAATTCCTTATTAAAATCTTGATAAACCTCTGTAATTGCATCTGATACAAGCTGTGCATTTGTAAGCATTGTATCAATATCTTTATTCATATTGTCTTTATCTTGTTCTGATATTACCCACATACCGTTTAGGGATTTTTTGCCGAAATGTTTGCCCTGACCCATCAGCATAGTCGCCATAGAAGCCATATGCGTTGCAGCTCTCATATCAGCCGTTATTCCCCAGCTGCCGTCTTGACCGTAGAAATGCTTTTCGCAAGAGTTACCGCCAAAATCCACAACAATGTCGCTAAATATTTTTTCAAAAGACCATTCCGGGTTTAATTCATCACTAAAATATACAGCACCGCCGAAAGTGCCTCTGGGGTCTAATGTTATAAAGTTAACATAATTGCCGGCGTGGTCAGGCCTGTTTTCTTTTTGAGCGAGTTCTTCCATTATAATACCGTTTGTGGCGTGTCCGCATTCGTGTGATGTGACTAACTGTTTTCTGTATGTTGGTTCTTGTAAGCTAGCCGGCCGTCCGCTGGTCAATTGCAAATAAGCTTCCGTAAAATCACCTTTTTCTATTTCATTATGCTTTCTTTCTCTGGCTACATTTTTTGCTTTATCAAGCAGTGTCAAAATCTCAAGATATGAACACCGTTCCATAAGCAGATTGATATGTTTCTTTATTGCACTTTTTTGTTCAACATTGCCTGCCAGTTTTATTTCTTTTTTCTTAATGTAGTAGTCAATAATTTCAGCTCTAGCTTTTTCATCACTCCCGGGAGATTCAACCTCAATCTGGTCAATGAATTTAAAGGATTTAGATGTCGCTTGGCCGATATAGGCAGGATCGCCCATAGAACCAATAACTACTATATTAAGCCCTTGTTCCTGAGCTTTATTCATTTCTCTTATAAGTTGAGACATAGCTTTTTCGTGATATTCAGAGACATATTCTCCATATGAAAAATAATCAAAGTTTTCCACAAACAGTACTGCAGATTTAGACGAATTTGTTTCAGCCTGTGCTTTAACAATTCCAAAAAGTTTTTTCATTGAAGCTTCCGGGCTTAGCATACCAAAACCAAACAGGTCAACATCTTTTGTGCCGAAATCTACGGCATTTATCTCTATATAAGGAATCTTTGCCTCACCTGCTATAGCTTGAGCAGTGTATTTTCTGCCGGCACCTACAGAACCGTCTTGTGAATAGATTACAAATCCTTTTGTCCCGATAGATTTATCTTTTATTCTGTCAACTATAGACTGAGCTTCTTTTTTTGTAGAAGGAGTGCCAACCATGTCATTTAATTTAATCTCCGTATCAAACACAACTTTTATTGAGCTGTCATTTTCTACAGGTTTAAAAATTTCTTTTGCTTCTTTTATATAATTTATTACATCAGATTCGCTTATTTTGTCCTTATCAACATAATATGCGGAAACAAGCTCCATTACTTTCTGCGCTTTTTCAGGGTAATTGCCCTCAAGCTGGCTTGCTGCTTCTATACATCTTTCTATAGCCGGCTGAGAAAACGGTTTTTTTATTTCGGCTGTAAGTGCAGGCTGTTCTTTAAACATTTCTTTTGTCTGTGTAATATTCATCAAAGGCATTGAAATTTCGCCAAAATTTTTGAATAATTTTTGCAATTCACCGGAAGAACTCTCATTATAATATATATCTTTGTCTGCAACCATAACAAACTTCACATTTTTAGGCGCATTTTTAAAGATTTCGACATTTGTTTCATCAACAGAAAGACTATTTAAATCCTCATCCATAATAGACATAAGCATAATATAATTTTTATCTTTATCCTTGCCGAATTGATGAATTTTTTTGTTTATATAGTTACTGTCAATTTCTCCGTTATCATTGAAATTGACAATAACGGTGTTATCTTTTGTAAGACTGCCGAAGCCGTTTTTGCTATTGTCAAAAACTGACAAGAAGGAGTTTATGAGATAAGACGGGGATAAATCTTTGTCATGCAGTATTGTCATATTAGTACCTACAGCAAGATTTTTCCATATATTTGATGCTTTATCATCATAGAAAGAAAGATGAATTCTTTTAGACATAGGTGTTTTATCCATTTGAATTTCATCTTTTAAAATGGTTCTGAACGGTGTAAGAATTTCCTTTTTTATCTGATCATTGTTAGGATAATACGCGGCGTCGAATATGGTCTGGTCGTGAACAAGTCCGTCTCCACTCAATGCCTTCTCATTATCTTGCGTATAAAAACTGTATATATCATTTAAAAAATCTTTTGAAAATTTAATTTTTGAATTTAATGCAGCTTTAGCCGCAGGCAGCTCTGCAAGTTTTTTATCTATCTCTACAATTTCTTTCTCTATTACGGGTCTTATTATATCCCTTTTTGTTTTATCTTTAAAAATAGTTCTGCCAAGATCATTTTCAAGAGTTATATATGTGCTGAAGGAAGATTCGTCATCATATGAAGCCTCTCCGGAATCAAGCTTGTCCATATATGTTTTTATACTTGCGAGACCGGCTCTTAATACATGAAGCTGGGTTATCTCATTATGTTTATATTTTTTTGCCAGAGCTTTAGAGTCATTAAAAAGTTTTTCTCCATAATATGAAAGGTTGTTTTCTATCTCGGACATCTTATCTTTACCGGATGATTTTGGAGATTTTTTTATAATTTTTTCTTCAATGTCATCGGGTTGTGTATCATAATCTTTATTCTGCCCAAAACTTACAAAATAACTGTGAAGCAGCTGAGATGACGGTATTTGCGCATTTTGCGAAGAATTATCTGATTTTTCAGATTCAGACGGTATATTTTTCTTGGTTAATTCTTTTTTATCTAATGCCTTTTGTAAATTAAAATTAAAGCCTATTTTTTCTATCATTTTGTTTTCTCTCACTAAAATACATAACATGAACATAGTCTTCTGTATTTTGTTGGTAAAAAACAAAAATATTTTTTTTTGTTATAGATACTTACAAATTAAAAAAAATTGTAATATTTATTAATACAAAAACATTATCAACAGCTTGCGGCCAAAAAGCATCATGCCTATCAAAATACTAGTCATAGCAGCAATGAGTACAACACCTGCCGACAAATCTTTTGCCATTTTTACCATTTTGGAATATTTATTTTTGTATAAAGCATCAAGAGCAAACTCTATTACAGAATTGAAAAGTTCTGCTGTAATGACGAAACTGATAGAAAGTATCAGCACACAGTATTCAATACATTTAAAATTAAGCAAAATCCCGCCCAGTATAGCAAGAAAGCCTACAAAAAGATGAAATCTGTAGTTTCTCTGGGATTTGTATGCAACACTCAAACCCTGAAGTGCGTAAGACAGACTTTTTCTATATCCTCCAGACGTAAATTTTGACATTTACTTACCCTCATCCTTTCAGTTCGGATTTGCCGCCCCCGGCCTGAGCGCCGTTAACATTTCCTGCTGGATTGTCCACATCTCTTTTAAGGTTTTTTCATCCTTATGGTCATATCCTAACAGATGTAATATGCCATGTGCAACAAGAAAATAAAGTTCATCATAAAAAGTTTTGTTTTCATGGCTTTCATCTTTTGACTGAGAAAGAGCTTTGTCCAGTGATATTATTACTTCTCCGAGATTTATTTCATTATCAAAAATAAATCTTTCATCTTTTGGGCTGTCAGAAAAAATTGCAAAGGTTATAACATCTGTAGGTGAATCTTTTTGTCTGTATTCACTGTTAATTTCTTGGATTTTATTGTTATCAGTTAAAACAATATCAAAGTACAAAAGACTAAAATCATAGCTTTCAAGGCAGGAGTTTTTGACAAGTTCAGGTTGTGATAAGAAATATTCTGTCATTTTTACAGCATCTTGTGTAAGTTTTGCCGTATCCAGCTCCAGATTGTTTAATTGAGCAAAATCTTCATATATATTTTCTATAAAAATATTAATCTCTTTTTTCTTGTCCATTATCTTCTTTTTGTACTTCAGAGTTATTATTTTCACATTTTTGATGGTGTTTTTGAATTTTCTTTTCTATTTTTTCTTCTTCATCCGTAACTATTTTATCAGGAGCTACAAATTTCTTTTTGAGAGCTTTTTCTTCTAATTCCTGAATAATATTTTCATGATATTTAATTCTCTGATGGTGAGCGGCTCTAAGGCTCTTGCTAAACACAGCAGCTATTGTTTTAAGATCCTTCAATGTAAGAGGGCTGTCTGATAACTGACCATCATTTAGTTTAGTCTGAATAATTTTATTAATCATTCCGTCAAGTTCTTCTTGCGAATGATCTTTTAAAGTACGTGCAGCTGATTCTACAGAGTCTGCAATCATTAAAATAGCGGTTTCTTTCATATTAGGACGCGGCCCGGTATAACGGAATTGTTCTTCCGTAACTTTGTCCTCTCCTTCTTCAAGTTTAGCCTGATTATAAAAATAGCTGGCTATAGAGTCGCCGTGGTGCTGGATTATAAAGTTTTGCACAACTGAAGGAAGTCCGTATTCTTTTGCCAGGTCAATCCCGTCTTTTGGATGGGCTGTGATAACCATTTTGCTCAATCTGGGGTTCAACTTTGTATGAGGATTTTCTATACCGAAATAAGTCTGGTTTTCCACAAAGAACAAAGGTCTTTTAAGTTTTCCTATATCATGATAAAGTGCACCTACACGAGCCAGTACCGGATCTGCACCAATAGCTTCTGCTGCAGTTTCGCAAAGATTTGCAACCATAAGACAGTGTGCAAATGTACCGGGTGCTTCAAATTGCAGACGTTTTAAAAGCGGTTGGTTGTTATCAGCCAATTCCGCAAGCCCGTATGGAGTTACAAGCTTAAACATACTTTCCAGAAGTGGTATTATCCCGAGTACAATGATACCGGATAACAAACCGTTTATTGTACCGATGAGAGCATTTATCCACATTATATGAGAGCCTATCGGGGTAATAGAATTTTCTATAAGATAAATTATCAATATCATAAACAGCATTGAAAATCCGATTTCTCCGCCGATTTTTACAAGGTCAAACCTTCTTGAATAACGCACCTTTGAAGTTGCAATAGCCGATATCAAACAAACAACTATAAATACCGCAGCTGGCTGAATAGGCATTTGTTCAACAAGAGCTATTAGAGTTATAAGTATTGTTGTAACATTTATAGATACTCTGGGGCTGGTAAAAATTGCCACTAAAACGGCAAGTGCCGGAAAAGGCAGAAAATAAAACGAAGCACCGGAAGGCAAAACAGCCGCCAGTGCGGACATCAATATAGACAGTAATGCAATAACAGAAAGATAATTTTTTGTTACATACTGTTTTTCAAAATATAAAAGGTAGTACAAAAAGGTTATAATGCCCATACATACCAGAGCAAAGATACCTATAACTCCTTTTGTGTTGAGTTCCAGTACATTATATCCCGCTTTTTGCAATGCATCTTTTTTTACACGCGTAACAGGTTCGCCGGCAAAAACTATTTTGTCGCCTTTTTCAAACTTAACAACGGTCGGTGCAACAGAGTTTATAGCATTTTTCTTTGCAAGTTCCGTTGCGGCTTCATCAAATACCATGTTTGGGACAATTACCTGTTCCAAAAGTGCGGATATAACACGTATTTCACCTTTTGATGTTTCAAAATGGGTGTTGCGAAAAATCATTGTTGAAAGGTTGCCTTTTTCAAAGTCTTTTTCTGTTACACCCTGATTCAAAACATTTGTAAGTGTTTTAGCCGCTTTTTTTAAGGTACCGTGAAGCCTTTCATCATTTGAATTAATTAAATAATTAAGAATAAAATCTTTATAATAGTTGTTTTCAAAATCAAAAAGAAGGTTCATCTCTTCTTTTTTCTGGGCATAATTAGCATCTTTGGTGCGGATTTGTTCTATAGACTTAACAAGCGTTGCATAGTTATTTTTTATATAAGTGTCTTCTGCCGGCGTCAGAATAGGTTCTACCTTTTGTGCAATTTCTTTTTTATTCTGTTCTGTTTTAAAAGTATCAACAACTTTTATTGTTTTCGGTGCTATTATATCTCTTTTGCTTGTACCGTCATCTGATATAATACTTTGAAAAAGGTAGTATCTTGCACCAAGCGTTGCGGTTAATACCAGTGCAAATACAATAAAAACAAGCAGGTTAATTATCTTGGAAGACGAAAATGTGTCTGCAAGCAGGTTAAAAAATTGAATTTTTCTCATATTTATACATATCTCATCAATAGCTATTTGAATTACAGATATTTTAATACTTACATTAAGAATTGCAATCCTACTTGCGGATGAGCATACAAAAGGGGGATATATTTCAGTTTAAGCGGCAATATCACGGGTAAAAATCCAACCGTTTAATTTTTATCAAAAGTTAAAGATAAAATTTTGCGCACAAAAAACTAAACATCTTTTATCTTCTTAAATATAAATATAGCAATAAGGATGGCTATCGGCTGGATAGATGAGGTAATATAAGGACTCAGGATTCCTTTTTCCGCGCACATATCAAAAAACGGCAGTGTAATGTAGTAGCCGAATACAATACCGATTCCTATTACAAAATTTACAAGCTTTTGTTCTCTTGGTCTTGAAAAACCCAGCAAGCTGCCTAAGATTGCAAAGAGTATACATATTGCTGAATGAAAGTATCTTTGAAGATATTTATTGAGCATAAATCTGTATTCATCGTTCAGATTTTCAGCTCTCAGCATGCCTATATATTCAGTAATTTCAGCATTATTCAATTCCCTGTCTCGTTTCGTAGAATAAGACATAATCTTAAAAGCAGTATTCGCCTTATTACCTGACAGAATCTGCTGGTCCTTAATATTCGTTATATTTTTAAAGACCCCGTCTTTTGTCAGCTCATATTTTTTCACATTATGAAGCACCCAGCTGTCTTTGTTGTATACAGCGTAATCACCCTGTAGAATACTGCTCAATACGCTTGTATCCTGATATTGTGATGCATCAAAATTCAAAACAAGCGGTTTGCTTATCATATTACGATAATATCTTGGCACTACTATAATTTTTTGTAACCGGTCTTTGTCCGCTTTTACAGTATAGACAAAGTGAGTTTCCGGTGATTCTCCTTTTAAAAAGTTAATTTTCTTTTCGCTATATGGAATCAAAGTATTATATAGAGAAAAACATAATACAGATATAAAAATACTCAAAATAATCAGAGGATAAACTATTCTCCAAAATGTCAGACCTATACTTCGCAAAACTGTAAGTTCGGAATCTTTGCTTAATTTATCAAAAGTAAACAAAGTACCTAAAAGCAGCCCTACAGGTAATGCTTTTCCCACAATTTTCGGTACTTCGTAAATTAAAAGCTGCAGTCCTACCCAGGGTGTATATACACCGGACATTGTTCTTTTTATTACTTTAAGAAGAGTCTCAGGTGCAATCCATATAACTACAAATAAAAATATACATACTACTGTAGCTGCAAATACCTGTTTTGTAATATATCCGTCAAAAATTTTAAACGGTAATACTATTTTGGGAACATTCATTACAGAGTAAAGTCCTTTCCTAAATAGAACTGTTTTGCAACAGGGTCATTTGCAACTTCTACACTCTTGCCCTGAATCTTTATTTTTCCGTCAAAAATCACATAGGCTCTGTCTGTAATCGAAAGAGTAGCCTTCGGGTTGTGGTCGGTAATCAAGACGCCCAAACCTTTTTCTTCTGACAACTTTCTTATATTGTCCTTAATTTCACCGATAGCAATAGGGTCAATACCGGTAAAAGGCTCGTCAAGCAGGATGAACTCCGGACTGGCGGCCAGAGCTCTTGCAAGTTCCACCCTTCTTCTTTCACCTCCGGAAAGAGAAATAGCCGAGAATTTTCTCTTCTTTTCCATGCCGAATTCGTTTAGCAAATCCTCGAGTTTTTGTTTTTTTTCTTCTTCATTAAGCTTGTCATTCATCTGCAAGACAAGTTTTATGTTGTCTTCTACGGAAAGTTTTCTAAAAATTGATGCTTCCTGCGGCAAATAGCCGATACCCTCTTTGGCACGAATATTCATGGGGACATCAGTTAAATCTTTGTCATCAAGAAAGACCTTCCCTCCATTGGCTTTCACAAGACCTACGACCATATAAAAAGTAGTTGTTTTACCTGCGCCGTTAGGGCCCAGAAGCCCGACTACCTCGCCTTTGTTGACTTCAAAGCTTATATCATTAACTACCGTTCTGTCTCCGTAAATTTTGACAAGATTTTTTGCAATTATTTTCATATTCTGTTCCATTTTTATTTCGTCTTTTAGCTTTATTTATCCATTCTCAGGATTTATAAAAGCAAAAAACGATACTCTTGCTAAAAAGAATATCACAAAACAGAGTAAAAATTAATATAATTATGCCTGTTTATCAAAAACTTTTGTTTCTCGGGGCTGGGTTTGTTTATGGGTTTCTTTGTTCATGCCCAATTCATTCATAACCGGATGCAGAATTAGATGGCTTATCTCCGGTGCAAGAATAGTCAGCCCTATGACAGAACCGATTATAGACGAAAGTTCAATTGAACCTTTTGCGAGCTTAAACATCTTGCCTTTTTCGGTTATTTTGTCCTTTTCCCAATTTCTTAAATATTCTACAATAGGTGTACCGTTTGGAAATTTTGTAGTTTTATTAGTTGTATCAATTATATCTCCAGGAATGAGATCCCAGAATTTTTGATATTGACGGTCTTTTCTTATATTAAGCGGAACATGTGCAAGGTGATAATATGCAAGCATTTGTTTTGCATTGCGGAATTTGGGCAATCCTTCTTTTGAAAAAATTTTCTGAAACAATTTGTAGCCGCCGTTTTTAAACACACGAGGAATAACTGCTACGTAAATACCAAAACACAAAAGCTGATATAAAAGTTCTTTTGTTGCGGCATACTTTCTGGTTTCTTTATCGGTGTTCTTGTCTATAAGAGTAAAAGCGGGTCTGCCTATCGCTTTTAAACCTGTTTCTATTTTTACGCAGGCATCTGTATTTTGTGCGATTGTCTGAAAAGCATTGCTTGTAATTGCATTAACAAAGATACTCATATCAGCCACCTACTTTCATATTATAGTTCTGCATACGATTTTTATATAATGCATCCATAAGCGACTGCGCATTTTGTGAAATCTTAGGTGAATATAGTGTATTAAAATTCAGAATACGGGTATCCGGGTTAACAGAATTTTCTTTTATATTTAATTTGTTTTGTTCTGTTTTATCCTCAAATTTTATTTTTTTCTTATCACCTATTTTTTTTACAAAGTCCATAACAGGTTTCAATGTCAAATTGCATATTGCAGGAATGATAATACCTGCAGTTAAACAAACACTAAATAAAGACAACCCGTTTGCAATCTTTTTTTCGCTTTTACCGGTTTTCTTAGCAAGTGCAGGAGCAAGTGTCTTAAATATTTTATGGGTTATAAGATAAGAACAAAACGCAATAGCCTCTGTAAGCCCTTCTCTGAAAGCTGCATATTTTTTTGTTTCTTTATCTGATTTTTTATCCATCATGGTGAATGTGGGACGCATTACCCCTTTAAACACGGCAATAGCAAGCACTGCATAGAGTGCATCATTATGTTCTCCAAGAGATTCACAAATATTTTTGAGTTTATTGTATGCTAAATTGCCAAGTCCCATACTAATTAAAGCTTTCTAAATTTTATTCAATAGCATTAAGTTTAAACATAAAAAAATATGCTAGATAAAAGCCATGTTCTTTACATTTTTTCATAAAAATGTTTAAAGACAAATATTTTTTTAAATTTGTCAAATGCTTGTTAAAATCAGCAGTTTATGCTTCAATAAAAATCGGGAGGATTTTACACATGGACAGAACATTCGTAGCAATTAAACCTGACGGCGTTAAAAGAGGCTTGATAGGTAATATTATCAGAAGAATCGAGCACAAAGGCTATAAAATTGTCGGGCTAAAAATGCTTCAGCCGACTCTGGAAATTGCAGAACAGCACTATGCAGAACATAAGGGCAAACCTTTTTATCAATCATTGATAAATTACATTACCTCCGGTCCTATTGTTGCAATGGTGGTTGAAGGTAAAAATGTAATTGAAGGTATGCGTCACATGATGGGTTCTACCGTACCGAATGATGCACAGGTAGGTACTATCAGAGCAGATTTTGCACAGACAAAAGAATGCAACACTATCCATGGTTCTGATTGCACAGAAAGTGCAGAAAGAGAAATAAATATTTATTTCAAACCGGAAGAACTCTGCGAAAACTGGAAAACAATGATGGAATACGTCTGGGAAGATATACCGGAATAACAACAAATGAAATCTGATTATTTTTCATACGAATTATTAAAAGAAGACAAAAAGACCGGAGCACGTGCCGGTCTTTTGCATACCCCTCATGGAGATATAGAAACCCCGATATTTATGCCTGTGGGGACTAATTCTGCCGTAAAAATGATGACAAATGATCATCTTAAAGATACAGGTGCACAGATTATACTCGGAAATTCATATCATCTTTTTTTAAGACCCGGAAATAAACTGATTAAAGAATTTGGAGGGCTGCACAAATGGATGAACTGGGATAAACCGATTTTAACGGATTCAGGAGGATTTCAGGTGTTCAGTCTTGCTGATTTAAGAAATATAACCGAAGACGGCGTAAAATTTAAAGATGCAAAGACAGGTACGGAATATTTTATAAACCCTGAAATTTCTATGGAAATTCAGCAGGATTTGGGAGCAGATATAGCAATGGCTTTTGATGAATGTGCACCGTATCCCTGCACTTATGAAGAAGCAAAAACAGCCATGGAGCGTACACACAGGTGGCTTGAAAGATGCTTTAAAGTACACACACGTGATGATCAGGCGCTTTTTCCGATAGTTCAGGGGGCATTTTATGATGACCTGAGACAGGAAAGCGCAAGGGTAATTTCTACATTTGATGCTGTAGGTTATGCAATAGGCGGTGTCAGTGTAGGAGAGCCTGCGGATGTAAAAAATCATTTTGTAGAACTTACCGCACCTCTTTTACCAAGATTAAAGCCCAGATATCTTATGGGTGTCGGAACGCCTGAAGATTTGCTCGACGGGATTCTTAGAGGCGTGGATATGTTTGATTGTGTTCTGCCTACAAGAAACGCCCGTCATGGCTCTTTCTTTACAACAGAAGGCAGAAAAATAATTAAAAATAAAGAATTTGAAAAAGATGCATCTCCACTTGATTCGGAATGTAATTGTTATGCATGCAAAAACCATACAAAAGCATACATAAGACATCTCTACAGAGCAGGTGAAGCTACTGCTGCAATACTTTTGAGTATACATAATATTCAGTTTTTAATAAATCTTGTAAATGAAGCAAGAAAAGCTATTCTGGAAGACAGGTATCAGGAATTCTATACGGAAAGAATGGGAAAGCTTTTCCCTAATGTAACTCTAATGTAAAAAAATGGATTGAGAATAGTTATTTTTCTATTTTTTTCTTTCAAATTAAGCAGATATATGATACTATTATCTTAGTTTAGTATATATAATTATTTATTTTTATATGGATTAAATAATATAAATCTACAACAAAATAAAATTAGCCCGATGCGCCCTATCAGGTGTATTGGGGCATGTGTATATATAGAATAAGAGGTATAGGACAATCGAAACAATGTATTTATTAATTGCAGTCTTGATAATTGCCCTGATTGCCTTTGCGGGAGCCGCTTTTGTAATCTGGCAAAAGAAAAAGACTGTTCAGGCACTTTATGACAAGCTTTCAAAAGAAAGTTCAGAAAAAGAAAATCTATTAAAAAAAGAAGCAATGATACATGCTAAAGAAGCATTGCACTCCGAACGTGAAAAATTCGACGAAGAAGTAAGAGAACGCCGTCAGGACTTGCAAAGAGCAGAAGACAAAATTGCTAAAAAAGAAGATATGCTTGAAGACAAGCTGCAGGAAGCTTCGGACAAAGAGTATGCAGCTCAAAAGAAAATGGATGAACTGCTGGAAAAAGAAGATTATCTTGCAGATTTAATTGCAAAACAAATAGAAGAAACAGAAAAAATTGCAGGAATGTCCCGTGATGAAGCAAGACACATGCTTATGGAACAGCTTAAACAGGACTTGCAGCAGGAGCAGATGCAGCTGATTAAAGAGAATGAAGCTAAAATCAGAGAATCAGCTAAAGAAATGGCGCAGGATATTCTCTCTACAACAATGCAAAGATGTGCAATCGATCAAGTTGTAGAGTCTACTGTTTCTGTAGTAAACCTTCCCTCTGACGAGATGAAGGGCCGTATTATAGGTCGTGAAGGAAGAAACATCAGAACTCTTGAAACACTGACCGGTGTCGACCTTATTATAGACGATACACCGGAGGCTGTTGTACTTTCGAGTTTTGACCCTGTCAGAAGGGAAATCGCTAAAGTTGCGCTTGAAAAACTCATCTCTGACGGACGCATCCACCCTGTAAGAATTGAAGAAATGGTGGAAAAAGCACAGGAAGAAATTGAAGAAAAAATTAAAAAAGAAGGTGAAAATGCAGCTGTTGATATGGGTGTATTGAACCTTCATAAAGAGTTAATCAAAACATTAGGACGTTTGTATTACAGAACAAGCTACGGTCAGAATGTTTTGAAACACTCGCTCGAAGTCGGCCACATTGCAGGAATGCTTGCTGCAGAACTCGGAGCCAATATTCAAATAGCAAAACGTGCCGGACTTTTACACGACATAGGCAAGGCTGTCGACCAGACTCAAGACGGAACACATATTGAGCTGGGTGTTGAACTTGCCCGTCGTTATGGTGAAAAAGAGGAAGTAATCCACGCTATAGAAGCTCACCACGACGATGTTACAGCAAATACGATTGAAGCAGTTCTGGTAAAACTTGCGGATGCTATATCAGCCGGACGTCCCGGTTCAAGACGCGATACTCTTGAAATTTATATCAAAAGACTTAAAAAAATTGAAGAAATTGCCTCAAGCTATGAGGGAATCAAGCAGTCTTTTGCAGTACAGGCAGGTCGTGAGGTTAGAATTATTGTCCAGCCTGACATGTTCGATGATCTGGCAAGCGCAAAGTTAGCCCGTGATATTGCCAAGCGTATTGAAGAAGAACTCGATTACCCGGGTCAAATCAGAGTTACCGTTGTAAGAGAAATAAGAACAACAGAAATAGCAAAATAACAAAATCCGTGCGGACACGAAGCTGTCCATGTGAGGACAGACGTTACTCCGTCGGAACGCCGGTATTTCAAGACAAGTATTACCGAACAACGGCAAAAGCTGAAAGACCTGTATACGCAGGCAAAATATGACAAAACAAGTAAAAATACTATTCATAGGTGATATTGTAGGACGTCCTGGACGCAACGCTGTTAAGCATTATCTGGACGCCCTGCACTCTTGTGAAGAAAAAAAATATGATTTTATTATAGCCAATGTAGAAAATGCTTCTCATGGATTTGGTTTGACGGAAAAAAATCATAATGAACTTGCACAGGCAGGTATTGACTGCTTTACTTCGGGCAATCATATATGGGATAAGAAGGATATTTATTCATATATAAATAATTCTGACAGATTAATCCGTCCTTGGAACTATCCAAAAGGCACGTACGGTGTTGGTTACAGGATTTTTGATATTAAAAATACAAAAATAGCCGTACTGAATTTTCTCGGACGTACATTTATGAATCCTGTAGATTCTCCGTGGGAAATCATAGAAAAAGAAATTGAAGACATTAAGCACGAAGCTCCGATAGTAATTGTTGACATACATGCAGAAGCGACTGCAGAAAAAATCTGTTTCGGGCGTTTTTGTTCAGAACACGGAGTCAGTGCAGTCATAGGTACACACACACATGTACAAACAGCCGATGAAAAGATTATAAATGATTATACTGCATATATTACAGATGCGGGTTTTTGCGGGACTTATGATTCCGTAATAGGTATGGGATACGAAGGTTCTCTAAAACGGCTAATGACAAGTATTCCCGAACGTTTTGATATTGCAGAGTCCTCAGTTGTGGAACTAAATGCTGTTGAAATGAGCTTTGACTCCGTTTCCGGGCAAGCACAAAGCATCAAAAGAATTCAAGTTATAAATGATATTAGTGAGGTAAAAGCATGAAGAAAGGATAGAAAGGTGAAAGTCGATTTACACATCCACACGACTTACTCGGATGGCGTGTTTTCGCCAGAGAAAATCGTGGATACTGCTATTGATGCAGGTCTGGATGCTATAGCGATTACAGACCATGACAATGTTCTGGCGTATCCTATAGCGGCGGATTATGCAAAAAAAATAGCAAATGAAGGTAATAAACATCTTGAAATACTTCCGGGCGTTGAAATCAATACGATTTATAAAAATATCGAAATTCATATCCTCGGATATTTTATGAATCGTGATGACAGCGATTTTCTGGCAATGCTAAAATCGCAGCAAAAAGCCCGTCTGGAACAGACAGAACAAATTTTACATCTTTTAAACAAAAAGGAAGGTATCCATGTCACTATGGATAAATTAAAAAGCCTTGTAGCAGAAGGCGGAAGTATAGGCCGTCCGCATATTGCAAAAGCAATTACCATGGCAGGCGGCACCTCCAGTGTTATGGAAGCTTACAGTAAATACATAAATGATGATTCCGATGTTTATGTACAGAGAAAAACTATTACGCCTCATGAAGCAATAGAAATAATTTATGACGCAGGCGGAATACCGGTATTTGCGCATCCGTTTGATGTTGAAGATGCAGAAAATCTAATAAAAGAATTTATGCATTACGGCTTACGCGGTGTGGAAGCTTATCACAGAAAACATTCACCTGCAATGGTAGAATATTATTCATCAATTGCCGAGAAAAACGGATTGATTATAACAGGAGGTTCTGACTTCCATGCGCCCAATCCGAATAACGGACAGATTATTATGGGTAAAAATTTTGTGCCTGAATGGATATATGACAAACTTATGAAAGAGAAGAAACAGCTTGATATGGCAAGATAAAGCCTTATTAAATAAGACTTTGTACAGAAAGCGGCAAATCCTGCATACAAAAGCTGTAATTTAATACCGGATAGAATTTTATATGAGAAAACTAAAAGCTTTTAATATGGTAGAAATTATGATAGTAATATGCCTTCTGGCTACTACTGTCATACTCTGCCTGCCAGTAATTTTTAACAACACAAAAGAGGCAAGAATTGTTTCTGGGTGGAAAAAAATCTATGCAGAAATGCATTCCAACTTTGAAGTATTTAATATAAGCGATGCAGAGGTTATAGATACGATATGCAAAAGTGGAATTGATGACAAAGAAAAAGAGATTTTTAAAGTAATAAGCCCTTATCTTAATGTCGACCTGAGTAAAAATCCCACTCATTTAAAATCTTATCATTACAAATTTAAAAACGGTTCACAAGTTTCAATGCAGTCTATGGTATTTACAAAATTTTTCTCTTATCAGGAAAACGGCAATATTGTAGGTTTCAAATGGCTGGATTGCGAATGCAGTGAAAAAGTTCCCTGTGCAACAGTGCTGTTTGACCTTAACGGTACCAGAGCACCAAACCGTATAGGAACTGATATTTTTGGAATTTATATCTTTAAAAACAGAATTGAAGCATTCGGGTCTGAATTTACAAATCACGAATTAAAACAGGAATGTACAAAAAATTCTAACGGAATGAGCTGCTCCGAGTACTATCTCAGAGGCGGAAAATTTTAGTTATATCTAATCCGGAGTCGCATCTGCCGCCGGCAAACAGCCAGGGTCCTGCGCTAATTAAAGTTCTCGAGCTATTCTCCGGCTAATAATCCGCCAAGAGCTCCTTTGACGGCAGTGACTGCTATTTTTAAAGGTCTTTTCGTCAAACAAAAGGGCATATATTGTTGATGCAGGAATATTTCCTTTATCCTTTAATTATTAAAGATTGGAGTTTGAATTTGTTCAAAATTTTTTTATTTTATATAAAAATTTTTACTTAAAAAAAAATATATGCTAAAATTGCAGTAAGATAATAAATGGAGAAAGATTATGGCAAGAATAGTAAGACCTTCATGGGCAATAAGATGTGTACAATCCAGCTGCAGAGAGCTTTTTGAAGTAGCAATTCTGGAAGACGGCAAACAGCAAGAAGTTGTATGCCCGAAATGCGGCGAACATTATCTTTATCCTGTTTTGCCAGATGATATGGAAAACGCCGAGTAATTTTTTTCAGGCATAAGATGCAGTTTCCACGTCCTGAAACAAATAAAAGATATTATCAATTCAGCGAATATTTAAAAACAAAATTCGGCAAAAAGGTGTATAAAATTACACTTGATGCAGGTTTTAGCTGTCCGAACAGAGACGGTACTATTTCGTCCGGCGGATGCATTTTTTGTGACGACGGCGGGAGTTTTTCTCGTGCGCACAGTTCTTTATTACCAGTAAGAGAGCAGGTGTTGACAGGGGTACAAACTCTATCGGAACGATTTAAGGCGCAAAAGTTTATGTCTTATTTTCAGGCGTATTCAAATACATATAAGCCTGTTGATGAATTAAAAAGAATATATGATGAATCATTGTGCCATCCGGATGTAGTAGGTATCTCGATAGGCACCAGACCTGATTGCGTCGATGAACAAAAGCTTGATTTGATTGCCTCTTATACGCAAAATTATGAAACTTGGATAGAATACGGCTTGCAGTCTATGCATGACAGAACGCTGAAATTTATAAGCCGCGGGCATGATTTTGAGACTTTTTTAAAAGCCTTTAATCAAACAAAAGAACGTAATATAAAAATCGGAGTGCATGTTATCCTGGGGCTTCCCGGCGAAACGAAACAGGATATGCTGGAAACAGTAAAGATGCTTGCTGATATTGGAGCTGACGGAGTAAAATTTCACTGTCTGTGTATTTTCCCGAACACAAAGCTTTATGATTTGTATGAACAGGGGCAAATCAAACTTCTTGAAGAAGATGAATACATAGATATTGCCTGCGACTGTCTTGAGCTTTTGCCTTCGGATACTACTATTCACAGACTCGGAGGAAACGGGCTGCAGGCAATAAAAGTTGCACCAAAATGGCTTAATAAAAAATTTGAAATTTTAAATAAGATAGATAGAGAACTGGAGAGAAGAAATTCTTATCAGGGCAAGAATTTTATATGCAAACATTGATGCAAATCTCATTCAAAATTACTTTCACTGCGGTATAAGTTTTAGAGCTTTTTTAGCTGTCAATTTTTCTAAAATAACAACTTTTTTGTTCATATCCAATAGCTGTGCAATTGTATCATAAGTAAGCGCATCGGAATTTATATAGATTTTTGTTATGTCGTCATGCTTTTTTACAAAGTTTACAAGCTGTTTTGTTGACCTTGTACATGTTTTTACTATTTTGTCATTGCCGATTTTATCTATAAAAAGCACTGCTTTTTCTTGTTTATTTAATTTCTCATTCATTTATTAGAACCAAAAATAATTTATATCTCAATATTCGTAAATATCACCAGAGTAAATAAGCGTGTGAGTCTATACACAATATAAGCGTATCAGTCTATCTTGTCAATATGAATACAAAAATTTGTGAACGCTTTGGTAAAAGATTAAAAGAACTGAGGGAAGATAAAAATTATACTCAGGACGAACTTGCTTCTATTGTAAATGTTCACCAAACATATATAGGTAAACTTGAAACAGGTAAGTCTAATCCATCTTTATTATTAATTTACAAACTCACAAAAGCATTAGATGTTACTTTGTATAAATTTTTCGAATTTGAAAAATAATTATATCTAGCTATAAAAAAGAGCCCTCTTTTGAGGGCTCTTTTTATTTATACCGCTTATTATATCTGCACCTTGTCCATTACTTCATCAGGAATGTCAAAGTTTGAATATACATTCTGCACATCGTCGTGTTCTTCTAATTTGTCCATCAAGAGCAGAATCATCTTTGCAGTTTTTTCATCCGTGATTTCGAGTGTGTTTTGAGGCAGTTTTGTGAGTTCTGCGCCTGTGTGTTTAAAGCCGTCTTTTTCCAGAGTTTCTACAACATTCTGGAAGTTGTCGGGTGTTGTAATAATTTTGTATTCTTCATCTTCATCAAGGAAATCATCAGCACCTGCGTTTATTGATGCTTCAAAAAGTTTTTCGTAATCATTTCCATCTTTAGCAAAAGTAACTACGCCGGCATCTTTGAACATCCAGCCCACACAGCCGGTTTCACCGAGATTGCCGTTGAATTTTGTAAAATAGCTTCTTATATCGCCTGCCGTGCGGTTTCTGTTGTCAGTCATTGCCTCTACAATAACAGCGACGCCGCCTGCTCCGTAGCCTTCGTAGGTGAGTTCTTCGTAGTTTTCGGAAGCACCTGCGCCGCAGCCTTTTTCAATAGCACGTTTAATATTGTCGTTAGGCAATCCGCCGGCTTTTGCCTTTTCAATAGCAGTTCTCAGGCGAAAGTTTGCTGCAGGGTCTCCGCCGCCCATTTTTGCAGCAACTATGATTTCTCTGGAGTATTTTTGAAATGCTACGCCTCTTTGTGCGTCGACTTTAGCTTTTTTGTGTTTAATTGTTGACCATTTTGAGTGTCCTGACATAAATTATTTTCCTTATTAAATTATTATTACAATGTTACGGCTCCGACAGAAGCGCTCTGTACGGTTTTTGCATATTTTGCAAGAAATCCTTTCACTTCTTTTGGAGGCAGAGGTTTAAACTCTTTTCTTCTCTGTTCAAGCTCTTCGTCGCTTACAAGAAGCTCCAGTTTTCTTGCCGGTATATCTATTTTAATTTTATCACCGTTTTTTATCAAGCCTATAATTCCGCCCATAGCAGCCTCAGGACAAATATGCCCTATGCATAATCCTCTTGTACCGCCTGAGAAACGTCCGTCTGTAATCAATGCAACCTTTGCACCGAGACCTTTGCCTACAATCATAGAAGTAGGAGCCAGCATTTCACGCATGCCGGGGCCGCCTTTTGGCCCTTCGTAGCAGATTACAACCACATCACCCTCTTTTATATGGTCTTTATCTATTGCTTCCATTGTTTCTTCTTCCGAGTTAAACACTTTTGCTGTTCCCTCAAAAGTAAGTGCCGACGGGTCAACACCGGAAATTTTTATAACTGCGCCGTCTTTTGCCAGGTTGCCTTTTAGAATACCAAGTCCGGGGTTTGAGGTGATGGGGTTGTCCAGAGTGTGGATAATAGAGTTGTCGACCCACGCAGAATCTGCAATTTGAGAAATTTTTAACCCGGAAACTCCTTTTGTATCCTTGAGCTCCGGAGTGTTTTTATAAAGTGTTTTTAATACTCCGGGGATTCCGCCAGCGTAATGAAGGTCTGTCATCGTAGGCAGAGCTGAAGGGTCAAGTTTAATTATCTGCGGGATTTTGTAGCTCAATTCATCAAAATCTTTTAAAGAAATATCAATATTACCGGAGTTTGCAATGGCAAGCAAATGCAAAATAGAGTTTGTAGATCCGCCTAAAGCAAGGTCTGTGACAATAGCGTTTCTCATAGAGTCACGGTTTATGATATCCGAGGGTTTTATATTCTTTTCAACAAGCTCTACGATTTTTAATCCCGATTCAAAAGCAATTTGTTTTTTCTTTGAAGAAACAGCCGATGCCGTAGCACAGAAAGGAAGACTCATTCCCATAACCTCTGTAAGACATGCCATGGTGTTTGCCGTATAAAGCCCCTGACAGGAACCTGCTGAAGGGCAGCACTCTTCTTCCATTTCGCAAAGGCGTTCTTTTGTAATTTTGCCTGCGGAAAGTTTTCCGACAGCTTCAAAAGAGCCTCTTATCATTGTTAATACTTCATTTTTAGAACACCCGTCAAGCATAGGACCGGCGGTAACCACAATGCAGGGAATATTTATTCTCAAAGCAGCAATGAGCATGCCCGGTGTGATTTTGTCACAGTTTGTTAAAAGAACAAGCCCGTCAAGCTGATGAGCCTCGGCAACCGTTTCCACACAGTCAGCAATAAGGTCGCGTGAAGGCAGGGAGTATTTCATACCGCAATGTCCCATAGCGATACCGTCACACACTGCAGGTGTGCCAAAGATAAACGCCTGACCTCCGCCTGAGTGTATACCTTTTTCTATTTGTCTTTCCAAATCTCTCATGCCGGCATGTCCCGGTACAAGGTCTGAAAAGGAGCTTGCTATACCTATAAACGGACGTTTCATACCTTCTTTTGTTACGCCTGTTGCATATAGCAATGAGCGGTGTGCTGCTTTGTGTATACCTTTTTTTACGTTGTCGCTTCTCATAATATTCCCCTGTTTTAGAATTTTGACAGTTATACGGCGGCAGATTAGTACAGCCGGATTAATTCAACTTTGCAATTAAAATTATACTACAATATTTTAATGAATATGCTATAATCAGTATGAAATCTTACATTTGGAATAATTTATTTATGAGTTTATATATAAAAAAAGCGTTTGATATTACAAAAGACAATATTATACTGGCTCAGCCTCTGATTATCTTTTTGATAGTTATAAGCTTTAGTTTTGCGGGACTTGCACAGCAGACAAATAAAATTTTGCATTTGATTTTCTTAACAGGCAATGTTCTTTTGTGCACTGCATTTTTTGCAGGCTGGTTTTATATGATTAAAAAAGGCATAGAACACAACAAAAAAGTACAGCTGGATGTGTTTAAAAATGAACAGGAAAAAAACTCTGCATCACTCGCTCTCGGCAAAGAATTTTTCCCCGGAGTCGGAGAATATTTTCTGAGTATTACATATACAACAATAGTTTATTTAATAGTTTATGCATTATTAATTTTTGCCTGCTATAAAATAGGGATGTATTACCTGCCAAAACCCAATATAGATATGCAGCAATTTATGGCTGCTGCAAATTCGACTCCGGCTGAAATGCAAAAATATGTATACAGTCTGAATTTTGAACAGCTTAAAGCAATAAATATATGGATGATGTTTGTTGGCGGATCTGCTTTTATATTTACATTTTTGACAATGTTTTTATATCCGGCTGTTTTTGATAAAAAAGAAAACGGTTTTAATCTTTTCTTGACGCCGTTTAGCGCTTTTAACAGAAACATTGTTTTTGTTTTCAAACATTTCTTCGGTTCACTGGGAATAATGGTATACCTTTTCTTTTTGAATATGGTTATTTCTGTTTTGAGTCTTGTGTTCAATATAAATATAATACTGGCGGTTGTCGGGCTTATTATATCTTTTTATTTTATGACATATGCGATTGTTTTGATATTCTTGTACTATGAAGAAAACAAATAAAAGAACTGTGATTGCAATTGCCGGCCCTACTGCATCGGGGAAAACAGCACTTGCTATAGAGCTGGCAAAGATTTTTGATACGGAAATTATATCTGCAGATTCACGACAGATATACAAAGAATTTGACATAGCAACTGCAAAACCGTCTAAAGAAGAAATGCAGGGAATAAAACATCACCTTATTGACGTTGTGTCGCCGCTTGAAGAATTTACTGTGGCTGATTTTGCAGACAGAGCATCAAATGTTATGAAAGAGCTTTTTTCAAGGGATAAAATCCCAGTTGTAGCCGGCGGAACAGGATTGTATTTCAGGATTCTTCTGGAAAACTATGATATGCCAAGAGTTGCTCCGAATAAAAAGCTGCGCGAAGAATTGCATAAACTCGAAAAAAAACAGGGCGTACAGGCTCTTTATGAGTTATTAAAAAAATATGACCCCGTACTTGCAGAAAATATGCACCCTAATAACACGGTAAAAATAATCCGCGCACTCGAGGTATGCAAGACTCTGGGAGTTCCGATGTCACAGGCACAAAAGAAGAAAGAACCCGAGTTTGATGTCCGATGGATAGGTCTCGGACATCTGAACGGCGAGGACAGACAGTTTCTGTATGACAGAGCGGACAAGAGAGTGGATATAATGCTGGTGCAGGGACTTCAAAATGAGGCACAAAACCTTTATGAAAAATACGGGAAAATTAACAGCCTTTTAAAGACAATAGGTTATCAGGAGTTTATTGATTATTTTGACGGCTTGCTGACATACGAAGAATGTGTTGATAAAATAAAGCAGAACACAAGACGTTATGCAAAAAGACAGCTGACATGGTTTAGAAGAAATGAAGATATAAACTGGCTGGAGATACAAAATGTGTCTAAAGAGGAGCAGGTTAAAAAGAGTCTTTTGTGTTTAAAAGATTTATTATAATATAATATCAGGAGTGCGATGAATAAATATCAATTTTTAAAACATATAAACAAATTTAAAGATGCCATTGCAATAACGATTTTGCTGACTGTTTGCTACATTTTATACTGTCTACCGTCAGTTATTAAAGGTATTTCTGTAAATATACCTGCAGTAATTACATCGGCTTATGGTATTTTACTTACTTATTTTTTGGGAAGAAAAATCGCTTCTAAAAAATACGGCATAATATCTGGCCTGATACTTGCTTCCTGTTTGGAATTTGTTTTTGCAGCAAATTATTCTGCTTTTGATATGCTTTTTGCTGTTTGTGCTATATCGTCTGTTTATGCAGGATTGTATACTCTGTTTTGTTCTTACGGACACAGAAGATTTTTCTGGTGGTCGGCTTATATATTTGCCGGATGTGCTTTTGTTCTTAAAGGTTTATCCGGCTTATTGATACCTGTTTTAGGAATAATTATTTCATATATTCCGTCAGGAAAAATCAAAAATTTGTTTAATCCGCTCTACTTTATACCGGGTATTATTTTATTTTCTGCGGTATTATTTTTGAAACATCCCTTGGATATAAGTTTCCATATTCAGCTTTATCCCAAATTTTTAATTGCATTCCTGCTGGGATTTATCCCGTGGGTGTTTTATTTTTTAGCACAAATTTTTGTATACCTGAAAAAACATGCTAAAGATACAAAAATGTATTTTGAAAAGTTTTTGGAATTACAGCCAATAAAGCAATTTATGCTGGTTAATACGATATTTTTATTCGTAATACTTTTTCTTTCCTTCTTTTTTAAAACACTTTTAGGTACATATCTTTTGCCTGCAATGTTTCCCGCTTCTATGATATCCGGAAAATTCTGGTTTGATTATATTTTTAAAGATGAAAATGAGCGGGCTGTAAATATTACCACTCTGTTGTTAAATTTTGTTTTTATTGCGGCTGCGGGTGTTATTCTTTTTGTGTGTTTTTATTTAATAAATTTCAACACACATCTGCCTGTAATATTTGCAATTTTTGTTCTGTTATTTGCTGCAGCGAGTGGATTGTTTGTATTCAAAGACAAAAAACTTTTACATTTTCTGTCAATTATTTCTTTTTCTGCATTATTAAGTATAATTTTGATAAAGTTTTTAGAGTTTTAATATAATTTTAAATTCCGGCTTATGTGAATATATAAATCCCTAAATAAAAAGCTTTTATAAAAAGCATAACTATGGAATAATAAATAAATAAGATTTTCTGACATTTTAAGGAGAAACATACGTGTTTGAACGGTTCACAGAAAAAGCTATAAATATCATTTCACTGGCACAAAAAGAAGCGGCGGATTCAGAAACTTACAAGATTTATCCGGAGCATATACTTTTAGGAGTGCTGGAAACAAAATCAAATATCTGCTCCCGTCTGCTTGCTTATGAGGGAATGAAAGCAGATGATTTTAGAGAACATGTCTATAAAAAGTATAAAAATGTTTCTCATAATTTTAAACATACAAATATAGCTTTCAGCACAGGCGCGCAAAAACTGATAAAACTTGCCTCCGAACTTGCACGCAAAAAGACAAACTCTTATATTATGCCGGAACACCTCCTGCTTGCGTTGATAATTACGGCAGAAGAATCAGAACCGGAAGTACTGGCAGATTTTACAAAGTATAAAATTAATCTGCTGAAATTGAAACAAACACTGTTAAAATTAATAGAAAAAAATAACAAAAAGGGCGAATTTCATCCGGAAATAGAAAAAAAAGAAAAAAGCGAGTATTCCACAATCCAGTCACTGTTTAAGATAGGTGAGGCAAAAAAAATACTCGACAGAGCAGTTGCAAAACTTACCGCTTCACATTATGAAATTCTCGGAACAGAGCAGATTGTACAGTCTATTCTTGAAGATTCAGACTCTGATTTAACTAAACTGTTAAATGAATACGGGATTAACCTTGAATCTTACTGTTCAAAGCTGAATGAGGTATCCTCCCGTCAGGCGGAATTTGAAGAAAAACAGATTATTTTTACACCGAATGCTTTCAAAACAATGTTTCTTGCTTTTGAAACAGCAAAAGAACTGGGCTCAGCTGCGGTCAAACCGGAACATATTATACTGGGACTATTAAAAGCAAAAAGCGGCATTGCGTACAATATATTTAAAGAATTAAATGTACAGGATGATAATCTTGCACACAAAATTATAAAACCGATAGAAAAACAAATGCCCGAGACCTTGACTATATTGAGACTTGCAAAAAGAGAAGCACAGGCAATGAACAGAAATATTGTCGGGAGCGAATTTATACTCCTCGGTATTATAGGAGAAGGTGCCGGTATAGGCGCAAGAGTGCTTTCTCAGCTTGGTATTACCATTAAAGACGCGAGAATCGAGGTTGAAAAAGTTTTAGGATACGGCAATTCGTATAATTTTGGCGAGGTTGTATTTTCTGACAGAGCCAAAAAGATTCTTGAAACAGCCTGGGAAAAAGCACAGAAACATAAAAATACAAAAATAGCTTCGGAAAACCTTCTGTGGGCTATTACCAGAACACCTGATTCCGTTGCTATGCAGGTTTTATCAAACCTTGGCGTGGATGTCCTCGAGATAAATCAGGGGATTTTAAAAGAGCTTGAGAAGATGAAGGATTGTGAATAAGTAAGTTTTTTAATACTACACTTTCTCAGGATTGGGCAATTTACAGGAATGCTGTTATTACTGTTTTAAGAATATCTGGGGTAAATTTTTAAATAAGTCCAAATAGTTAAAGCTGGAAACAAAAATATGTGTTTGTAATAATAAAATTATGAACATAGCTCCGTTTAAAGTAGAAGACTGGATGAATGAGTATGAAAAATACTCAAAATCTGATCTTGGAAACACCACAATCCAAAATTTGTCTTTTGATGAATTATTTGAACTTACGGGCGAGAATAAGAATGAATTTTTAAATAACTTATGCTCATTAAAGCAGGGATACGGCTATATAACAGGCAACCCAAAGCTTAAAGAAAGTATTTCGAATCTGTATAAAACAATATTGCCTGAAAATATTATCCCTGCAATCGGTGCTGCGGGAGCAAATCATCTTTTGTTTTATTCTCTTATACAGCCATGTGATACCGTAATATCCGTTATTCCGACTTATCAGCAGTTGTACTCTATACCTGCATCCTTCGGTGCAAAAGTAAAACTTTTGAAACTTAAAAAAGAGAATAATTTTTTGCCTGATATAGAGGAATTAAAAAAACTTGCAGTAAAAGATACGAAACTGATATGTATAAATAATCCCAATAACCCGTCAGGTTCATTAATGTCAAAAAAAATGCTCGAACAGATAGCACAGATTGCAGACTCCGTAAATGCGTATGTGCTGAGTGATGAGGTATACAGAGGGCTGAATTGCTCAGAAAAAAACACTCCGTCTATGGCAGATATTTATGACAGAGCAATAAGCGTTTGTTCCATGTCAAAAATATTTTCGCTTGCTGGTCTGCGTATCGGATGGCTGGCTTCAAAAGATAAAAATATAATTGAACAATGCCTTCATCACAGAGAATACAATATGATTTCCTGTTCTATAACAGATGAAATTCTGGCCTCATTAGCTTTAAAAAATGCAGATAAGATAATAGCCAGAAACAAGAAAATAATAAAAGAATGTCTTGAAATATTAGATTGCTGGGTAAAAAATGAGCCGCATTTTGATTATATAAAGCCTGAAGCAGGGACAACGGCTCTTATTTATTATGATTTTGATATGACATCAAAAGAGCTATGCGACAGACTGGCAAAAGAAGCCGGTGTATTTTTGACTCCGGGATTTTGTTTTGAAGAAGAATACTGTTTTCGGATAGGATACTGCAAAAGTCCTCAAGTTTTAAAACAGGGACTTGAACAAATCAGTAAGTTTGTAAAATTAAAAATAAAAAGTTAATGACTTTTTTATTACCGGAGGACGAATTGTAACATATTGTAACGTCATGTATAAATCCTCTCTGATCGGATTGTTTTCAGAATTTATGTTTGGGATATAATTATCTTGTAGTACAGTAATCGGACTTTAGACGGAACCAGTCGGGGCCGGAGGAACATAAGCCGGAACAACCCCTTCCTAGTATGTTAAAGCCCATAGAAAAGGAGAAAACGATGCCGGTAGCATCAATGATTGATTTACTTGAAGCAGGTGTACACTTCGGACACCAGACTCAAAGATGGAACCCCAAAATGAAGCCGTATATTTACGGTGCAAGAAACGGAATCTATGTTTTAGACTTAAGAAAAACTTCTGACAAACTTGATGAAGCTTACAACATAGTAAAAGAATTTGCAGCAAGAGGAAAAAATGTTCTTTTTGTAGGTACAAAAAAACAGGCTGCAGAAGTAGTTGCCGAAGAAGCACAAAGATGCGGTATGTATTATATCAACAGAAGATGGTTAGGCGGTCTTTTGACTAACTTTGAAACTATAAGAGGCAGAGTTAACAAATTGAGAGAACTCGAAGATTTTGTTAATTCCGGTCACATTGACAAACTTCCTAAAAAAGAAGTTGTTCAAATGACTAAAAAGCTTGAAAAATTATCAAAAACATTGGGCGGTATCAAAGAAATGCGCGGTATGCCGGACATTATCTTTGTTGTTGACCAGAAAAAAGAAGACATTGCAATTGCAGAAGCAAACAAACTGCATATCCCCGTAATTTGTCTTGCTGATACAAATGCAAATCCTGACGGCATAGACTACATCATCCCGGGTAACGATGATGCTATCCGTGCAATTAGATTAATTGCTTCCAAACTTGCTGATGCGGTTCTTGAAGGCAAGCAGTTAAGAGAAAACAAAGCAGTAGGTGCTAAAGCTGAAACAATCAAGGCAGAAGATGCCGGTGTAAATGTTGAAGAAGCTAAAGAAGAAGCTCCTGCTGAAGCATAAATGAGTTAAAAGCAGGTCAGGTTATCCTGCCTGCTTTTTTAACCAGTTCTGGTCTGCTGGATTTATTTCAGCATCTTGCCTGAAAGGACAGTATTTCAAGAATACGGTTAATTCTTACGGATAGAACAGGCATAAAACTTTTTTAAGATTCTGAAACAAGTTCAAAAATGATATTTAAAGTTTATTAAAACACAGAGAGGATAATCAATATGACAGTAACAGCAGCTATGGTAAA
This sequence comes from uncultured bacterium, assembly GCA_949296245.1. Taxonomy (GTDB): domain Bacteria; phylum Cyanobacteriota; class Vampirovibrionia; order Gastranaerophilales; family Gastranaerophilaceae; genus Limenecus. Next base: position 24,183 of record CASFNW010000005.1, on the reverse strand, counting down.
AGAGCTTAGAGAAAAAACCGGTGCAGGTATTCTCGATGCCAAAAAAGCATTGACTGAAAATGATGGTGATATGGAAAAAGCAATGGAATACCTCAGACAAAAAGGTATTGCTTCTGCTGAAAAGAAAATGGGCAGGATTGCAGCAGAAGGACTTGTTGATTCTTATATCGAAGGCAATGTCGGTGCGTTAATAGAAGTTAACTGCGAAACTGACTTTGTAGCTAAAAACGAAGAATTCAAAACTTTAGTTAAAAACCTTGCAAAACAGGTTGTTGCAACAAAACCTGCTGATGTAGACGCTTTATTGGCTTCTACATGCAAAGAATGCGGAAAGAAAATTGAAGACATTATTAAAGAAAAAGTTGCTACAATCGGTGAAAAAATCACAGTAAGAAGATTTGTTATTGTTGAAGGCAATCCTGCATCTTACATACATAACGGAAAAATCGGCGTATTGTTAAATACAGACAAAGCTGATGAAGTTATGGAAAAAGATATCTGTTTGCACATTGCTTCCAACGCTCCTGAATTCGTTTCAAGAGAACAGATTCCTCAATCAGTTATTGATGAAGAAACAAGAATTGAAATGGGCAAAGAAGATCTTGCTAAAAAACCCGAAAACATCAGAGCAAAAATTGTTGAAGGCAGAATTAACAAACTTATGGCATCAAGATGCCTTCTTGAACAGCCGTTTGTTAAAAATCCCGACCAGACAGTTGCTCAATTGATTGAAGGCAAATTGCATATTAAATCTTTTGTCCGTTACGTGTTAGGTGAAGGTCTTGAAAAAAGACAGGACAACTTTGCTGAAGAAGTAGCAAGCCAGATGGCCGGCAAATAATAAGCGCGCAGCCGGAGAATAAGTCAAGGCTGCTTGTCGAAAGTTACAAAAGTGCGCTCTGTTTATCAGAGCGCACTTTTTACTTTGTATCTTGTCGTAAATATGTTATGTGATTCAATGACAAAATTGTTATTAAAAATGTTATTTATTATGTAACTTTACTTAATAAACAATAAATCAAATATTTAAAATACCTGATGTTCCATCCAAACAGAATATAATTTGAACCTGTCTCTGCAGCTCGGGCTGTCAAAATTGCTAAAGATACATATACCTTTGTGTTTGTTATAATTTCCCGGTCCTCGAACAGTACATCGTTTGCAGTTGTTCAAATAATATTCTCTAATTCATTTCACAAAAGGTATTTAAATATTGGATTTATTGTTTTAGTAAAGAAATTGCATACACGAAAGTTTTATTGAAAATCTTGGCTGTATCTGAGATTGGACATACTTGCCAACTTAATAAATTCTGTTATTCTGAAGCATCAAATGTACTTTGATACAAAAATATTGCTGTGTTCAGAATCTTACCAGTCTGATACACAGTTCCAAAGCAGGTAAGATTCTGAGTTTGCTTTGCTCCTTAGGATGACAACTTCATACATAATAAATGTTATCAATTTATCGATATATGAAATCAGTTATTGAATCATGTAACATATACAAGAATGACGTGTTGTTATTTCGCTTTAAGAACTTTATTTCCTGCGAATTAAACATAACAACAGCGGGTTAAAACTAATTCAAATACTGATTCAATCTTCCGGAATTTATTAGTTCTTTAAGTTCAGAGTATCCGCCAATATATTTTCCGTTAATTGTAATTTGAGGAACAGTAGCACGACCTGACGGAATTTCAAAAAGCTGAGCCAGTTGCCGGCGTATTTCTTCTTCGTTTTTTGAAATATCATATTCCGTATAATCAAGATAATTGTCTTTTAACTTTTCCTTTGCCTTTTTGCAAAACGGACAATCCGGCAGTGTGTAAATTTCTATATCGTTTGTCATAAACGTATTATAGAAGCAGGTTCTTGTTTTTTCATTGCCGGAAAGTTTAATTATTTAAAAAATAAGTAAGAATAAGATTAACAAAATCAATCAAAAGATTTGCAAAAAATATCAGCATAAGCAGTATCGCAAACCATTTTTGTATGTCTTTTACAAGAATAACCCTTTTTTGAGAACGCTTACCCGTAAGCTCTTTGTATTCATCTTTATTGGGAGCTTTGGGCAAATCTTCTTCAAGTCTTTCAATTACCGCATTATATTTAATTTTAATTATAGTTGAATATGCATCTTGATTTGATATCCACATAATACAGCATGCAAGACCGAATATTTCTATGCCTAAAAGCAGATAAAACTGATTAACGAACAGCATTTTTGCAAAAATCAATCCAAAAAACAAAACTGCCGTTATTAAAATAAAAAACCTGTTAACAAGAAATGAACGGTTTATAAAACTTTCTTTCATCTCATTATAAATTCTGTACTGTTCAAGTATTAAATGTTTTTCATCCATTAAAAAGCTCCCTAATCAGCTAACATAGTAATTTTATCATAATAGTGAACTTATGTTACATTTTTGGCTTAAAATAGCAAAAAAATCCGATTATGCGATTTATACTTATATCAAGTAAGGAGTGCGGTCATGATACAAGCAGTAAATTTTTCAACTAACAACTATTCTAAAACCGGTGCAAAACCTTCTTTTGCACAAAATACACAGGAAGGAATTATAGATTACAAGCAGGAAGAACTAAAAAAGCGCAACAGAAAAAGCAAACTGTCAAGCGCTGCCGGATATATAGCAACACAATTTGCTGCAGGTGCTATAGTTAGCGGTATTTTTGACGGTTTGACAAATGCTTACAGAGCTATAAAAAAGAATCATGCTCTTGTCCCCATTAAAGAAATCGGCTCCCGTGCTGCATTTACAGGTGCTGTATTTGCTGTAATAGGTCTTGTATTCAGCGGTATAGCTGCAGCATTTGCCAAAAGAAATAAAGACTAAATTCAAGCTGTTTTATATTATAAAGTGAGATTTTTATATATATCTTTATTTGTCCGAGAAAAATTCGTGATAAGACTCTGCCGAACCAAATAATCCTGTGAATTGTTTGGACAAAGCTAAATGACGTGAACAAATTTTTCTCGGACAGTCTCATGTACAGCAATTTTGAACGCTGCTTTGATTTTACTTTGCAAAAAAAATACTATAAAAACAACAGGACTGCTTCTCATTAAAAAATATATATCTAATATCAACAATATTTAATTTTTTCTTTAAAAATTTTCGTGTTTATGCAAGAATTTTTATAAGATAGATTTTTTCTGTCTTTTTTAAAGTTGTCACTCTGAATTCTATTCAGGGTCTGTCCAAAAAGCACTGTTAATATTTAACACTGGAAGATGCAGGATTTATTCCGGCATGACAAAACATAAATAGTAGTACTAGTAAAATAAAAAGGAAAATCGAAATGCCCAGACAAGTCCCATTGGAAAAAGTTAGAAACTTCGGGATTGCAGCACACATCGATGCCGGTAAAACAACTACAACAGAACGTATCTTGTTTTACACAGGTAAAACTCACAAAATCGGTGAAGTACACGATGGTGCAGCAGTTACCGACTTTATGGATCAGGAAAGAGAACGTGGTATCACTATCCAATCAGCTGCAGTTACAGCTATGTGGAAAGGCCACCAGTTAAATATCATTGACACCCCCGGTCACGTTGACTTCACAATCGAAGTAGAACGTTCGTTGCGTGTATTGGACGGTGTTGTTGCAGTATTCTGCGCAGTAGGCGGTGTTCAATCTCAGTCAGAGACTGTTTGGAGACAGGCTAACAGATACGAAGTACCGAGAATGGTATTTGTAAACAAAATGGACAGAACCGGTGCAAACTTCTATCGTGTAGTTGACCAGTTGAGAAACAGACTGAATGCAAATGCTCATCCTATTCAATTACCTATAGGTGCAGAAGACCAGTTTACAGGTATTGTTGACCTGCTTGATATGAAAGCTCATATTTATACAAATGATCTTGGTACTGATATCAAGGTAGAAGACATTCCAGCAGATATGGTAGAAAAAGCAAACGAATATCATGCTGCTTTAGTAGAAGCTATTTCTGAATTTGACGATGATTTAATGATGAAATTCCTTGAAGGTGAAGAACCTACAATGGAAGAACTCAAAAAAGTACTCAGAAAAGCAACATGCGAAAACAAAATCGTTCCTGTATGCTGCGGTACAGCATTCAAAAACAAAGGCGTGCAGCTTTTGTTAGACAATGTTGTTGAATATATGCCTTCTCCGGTAGATGTTAAAGCTATCGAAGGTGAACTTGAAGACGGTACAAAAGTAGAAAGACATTCTTCAGAAGCAGAACCTTTTGCAGCGCTTGCTTTCAAAGTTATGACAGACCCGTATGTTGGCCGTTTAACATTCTTGCGTGTATATTCAGGTAAACTTACAGCAGGTTCTTATGTTCTTAACGCTACTAACGGCAAAAAAGAACGTATCTCAAGACTTGTACAAATGTATGCTGACCAGAGAAACGAAATTCAGGAAGTTTACGCAGGCGACATTTGTGCTGCAGTTGGTTTGAAAGACACTACTACAGGTGACACTCTGTGCGATGAAAAAGCACCGATTATCTTAGAAAAAATGACATTCCCTGAACCTGTAATTTCTGTAGCTATTGAACCTAAAACAAAAGCTGACCAGGATAAGATGGGTATTGCGCTTCAAAAACTTGCTGAAGAAGATCCTTCTTTCCGAGTTAAATCTGATACAGAAACAGGTCAGACAATCATCTCCGGTATGGGTGAGTTACACTTAGACATCATCGTAGACAGATTGTTAAGAGAATTCAAAGTTGACGCTAACGTTGGTAAACCTCAGGTTGCTTACCGTGAAACTATTAGAGGCAACGCTGATCAGGATTCTAAATTTATCAGACAGTCAGGCGGTAAAGGTCAATACGGTCACGTTAAAATTCAAATCGAACCGGCAGAAGAAAATGCAGGTTTCGTATTTGAAAACAAAATCGTCGGTGGTGCTATTCCGAAAGAATACATCGAACCTGCAAGAAAAGGTATGGAAGAAGCTCTTGAAGGCGGTATCTTAGCAGGATTCCCGATGATTGACGTAAAAGTTACCCTCTACGATGGTTCTTATCACGAAGTTGACTCTTCTGAAATGGCGTTTAAAATCGCAGGTTCTATGGCTATCAAAGAAGGCTGTAAAAAAGCTAAACCTTGTATCTTAGAACCTATGATGAAAGTTGAAATCGAAGTTCCTGAAGAAAATACAGGTGATATCGTAGGTGACATTGCTTCAAGAAGAGGCCGTGTCGAAGGTATGGAAATCATCGAAGGTACAGGAATCCAAAAAATCAGAGCAATGGTTCCGCTGGCTGAAATGTTCGGTTATGCTACTGATATCCGTTCAAAAACTCAAGGACGCGGTACATTCTCTATGGAATTTGCTAAATACGAACAAGTTCCTGCTAACGTTGAAAAAGAAATTATTGAAAAATCAGGTGCTACTGCGTAGTTAACTTAATTTTCGATAAGTTCATAAAAAAACAGACCTCTAAAAATTAGGGGTCTGTTTTTTATCTCTATTAAAAATAGTTATTCATCAAACCTTTTGAAAAATAAAGATTTTTGTATCCATTTTTGACCCGTCATACATTTTTGCAGGCATAAGATGCTTTGAAAGAATCTTAAATATATCATTAAAAACCTTTGTATAAAGTATACAGTAGCGAAATCTTCTTTCTTTTTCATTTAAGTTTGTATTGTCTATATTAAGCATATTCACCCACACCGGATACGAGTCATCGGGTATAATATAGCCGAGATAACTTTCTATAAAAATAAATTTATCACCCTTTTTCATTTTAGAAATATAGTTTTCAATAAAATATTTTTCCAGAGATTCCGGAGGTTGTTCAGACATAGCATAATTTTGTAACGGCAATTCTCTTTTATTCTCTACTCTCATTTGTTCGTCATTCAATCCAAAAGTCTGTTTGATAAGGGGATAATCCGAACTGCAAAGAATTTCTTCTAAACGAAAATCTACATGTCTTCCCTCGGGGAGATATTTATACAGAAATCTGCCCATATACGGCATCAATATGTAATCATTTTGGGTAATTGTTTCGTTTTGACTTTTTAATATATATGCGCTGTCATAGTGATACGAAGAAGCTTTCTGCAGAGGAGAACTTTTATCCGTACAAAAATTATACAGACTAATTGCAGCCACAAAAAACATTAAAACATACAAAACTTTATCATTTTTTATCTGTGACAGACCAAAACTTACACTAAGCACAGCTAAAGAATGGAGTATCAGAATATATCTCAAAACAAGAGGTATAATCTGCATATATGCCATAAGCATAAGAACAATTATAGAAGATACTATCCATACAAGCAAAAGCAGATTTTTATAATTTTTTGTCATTATGCTTTTGTACAAACCATACAAATTTAAACATAAGAAAAAAGCTATATAAGCGGCAAATTTAAAAATTCCAAGATTTTTGATTTCCGAAAAAATATCATAATAATAGCCGTTATTGCCTAAATTTTTCAAAACAGGAGTAAAAAAGTCCTGAAGCACCGTAAATATAAAACAAAAGTCAAAATGGAACATGTCAAAAACGCTGCAGACACCGCTTTTTGCAGCAAGATATACATTTATCTGGAATACGAAATACGGAACGTACAGAACAAATACAGAAATAAATGATATCAAATAACTTTTAAGATGCTGCCTGTTTTTACGGAAAATAAAAATAAGCCCGATAAGAAATTGTAATGCTACAAAAACTATGCCTATATTAAATGTATAAATAATCAAAAAGTTTGTAACTGCAAGCAGCAACGCATCTTTTGCAATGAATTTATCCGTAATTTTGCTGAAAAAATAAAAGCTTATAACAGATAGCATGGGCAAAAAAGCATAAAATTTTAATTCCTGCGCATAAAAAATTTCCACTGCACTAAATGCCATAAGTATTGAAAAGATAATACCTGTTTTTTTATTAAACAGTTTCACACCGGCTAAATAGCCTGCAATTACACTCCCAAAGGAAGCAAAAACCGGAAGCAGAAGCATCATTTTATCCGAAGTTGAAAAAATTTTTATCCAATAATGCAAAATAATAAAAAATACCGGTGCATGCAAATCACAAGAAAAAACTGTTTTTAAAATCTCAATTATACTGCTTTTATTTGCTATATCAAAACAATATAACTCATCTATCCATAATCTTGAATCATCAATATTGTATACACGCAGAACAAAAGCCAAAATAAAGATTACTGCACACAAACAACAATATAAAATTTTCTTTTTATCCATCTATATCTTTCTCAAACTTTTATGTACCAACTCTGTAATTATAATTCAAATCAATTTTGCTGATTAAAAACTTACAAAATTTCATATCGTCAACTGACTCCGACTACCTCTTGGATTTTCTTCACGCTCGGACAGTTTCGCCTTTTGTGCTTTGCACAAGCCGGCTCAATGTCCTCGCTCTCCGGGTTTCACCCGTCCGAAAATCCGCTTGTTGAACCTTTGCAATAAACAAGTTCGTTGTTTAACAATAAGTCCGGCACAGCCAACAAGCGAAATCTGACTGGCACGCCGTGTGAGGCAACGCCGAACCCAGTGCCATTGTGAACGGAAACGTTGAGTTTTCGTGAACGTCAGATTTCAAGACAGCGCATGGGGTCTACCTCTCATAAAATATGACATTTAGTCATATTTTATTCGGCAGAGTCGTAAAATGCTAAACTCGGCGCCACTTGCTACCTCTCATAAATATGCCACCGGCATATTTATTCGGCAGAGTGTGTACCACTCCTAGCTTGAGGCGTAGGCAAACCGCAGGTGCGCCGTACGCATCAGGATGCCCTCGGGTACAAGCGAGGCCGCCTCAGACAATTTTATTTAACTTTTTTGCCTGTTTAAGAGAAAGTTCTTTTGGTTTTGTTTTTAGATACTCTTGCGGATTTGTTCTCAAATCTCTAAAATAAACTTCTTTCATCAAATCTAAAAACTTATCCAGATGTTTACCGCTAAAAATATACAAAATATTTTTGTCATTGTTCTTATGTTTTGCTATTGATATAAAAGCATCATGGTTACTTTTTAATTCTTCTCTAAAATTTGCAATTTCAGCTGTACTTCCTTTAATTTTTATAAATTTTCGAAAAGAAGGAATATTTTGACAGTTATTAATGTTATTTGCATGCATAAAACTTTTTCTCCGATTTGTTTATTATACAAAAAACAGACATGATATTTTTTGCCATATGTTAATTTTTAAAATTTGAAAAATAATGACTTTTTTCAATAAGAGTCATTATTTTTTTATCACACAGCGTTTCATCAAGTATTATTGTTATCCAGCTTTGTTTATTCATATGATAGGCGGGATAAAAACCCTTTTGTTTCAGCAAATCCTGTATCTCATCTTTGTCCAATTTTATATTAAGAATCTCAATTTTGCCTTTTGAATTTTTATCAATTTTGGATTTATCAATGTTTGAAATAAGTCCGTACCATTTTTTGCTGCATGGGTTTCTAAACACTCCAAAACCAGGGAACTTTTCCCACAAAAATTCCGGAGAATCGCAGTATTTTTCTTTGATTAAATCAGCAATTCTATTTGATTGCGGAAAAATAAAGAAAGTATCATTGCAGCAGTTTTGTGCAATTTCCTCCAGAATATTTTTGTATGAGTCTCTGACCTCTCCGACAAATGTACCTGCGGCATCTTCAACTAAATGCAAAGTATAAATATCTTTTGTCTGGGTATCTGTTAAGCGTGTTTCTATATTTTTGGTATCTATGACTTGTATATAAAACTCAAACTGATTATTTAAAATATTTTCCGAATAAACAAAATTTCTTCCGCTCTTTTTAAAGCCAAACTTTTTCATTTTGACTTTATCAAAGATTTTATTCTTAAATATTTTATTTACAAAATCGTCCATAGACTTATTTATTCCGGTAGTAAAATTTTATCATATAAATATGTTTCTTAATTTTTATGCTTATAGCAAAAAATATTTTTACGGGTTTTATTTCAATACAAACATTTTTTATTCTGATATTTAAATTCAGATAAGTAAAATAAAAGACAACTTGGAGGTATATATGGAAATATCAAACAAAAATTATTCTTCTCCTGCATTTGGAGCCAGATTTGAAGCAAAAGCATTAAAGGAAGTTATTGATTATGCAGCAAAAAATAAACAGCTTAGAAAACTCGACACTGCATTAAACAATATATTACATTCAAATGAAGGAGACATACTTATTATCCACGGGAAAACGCCGGACGGCAGAATATTTTCCAATTTCACAATGGGCAAACGCACAGTTCAAAATCTAACAAATGGCGCAGAATCGCCCCAAGAAGCATCATTTAACGGAATTTTAGAGCTGGGTGAACTCGGCAGAAAATTCAGAAGTTTAATAGGCGGTGATGTAAAAGACAACACCACAGCAGCTGAACTTATTTCTCGTTATTCAAAATAAGTGAATAAATTTTACAGAAAAATTATTATTAAAAATAAGAGGGATTTTTGCCCTCTTATTTTTATCTCAGGTTTATTAAGCAAATTGTATATCAATTTTTATAATAATTTTTATCAGAGTCACACTCGGAAATAATCAATCCGCCTAAGGTCAGAAAGGTACCTATAATCAAAAAACGGCTTACGGGTTCTTTTAAAATCAAAGTTGCGAAAACTATTGTAATAAAAGGAATCAGATAAATATATGCACTTGATTTTATTGTTCCCAAAAGTTTTATAGCCTTTGACCATGAGGCAAAACATATTGCCGAAGCGCAGCATCCCAAAAACAGCAGATTTAGAGCATTAACAGGGTTTAAAAATCTTGCCAATCCAAAATGGCAATCAGAAAAGCATAAAAACGGTATCATAAATAGAATTCCGTATAAAAAAGTCTTTTTAGTTATGTATATTATTGAAAATCCGCAATTCGTAAGCTTTTTTATCAAAACAGAATAAACAGACCAGGTTAGTGCAGCTATTATTGCCAGCATATCACCGATAGGATTCAGATGAATACTCATACCGTTAAACATTATAAAAGATATACCAACAATTGATAACAAAAATCCTATCAAAAAGTTAACGCTTATTTTTTCTCTGTCTTTATAAAACAGATAAACTATAATAGCTGTAAATAAAGGAGAAACACATCCTATCACACCGACATTTGCCGCAAGAGTGTATATTAACGCCGTATTTTCCAGCAGATAATAAAGGCAAATCCCGGTTAAGCCTGCCACGGCAAAAAGTACTTCCTGCAATTTTGTTGTCTTTTGAGGCTGCTTGGGACATATTATCCACAATATAATTATTGCCAGCACAAACCTTATAAACAATATTTCAACTGGTTGAAATTCTTTTAGCAAAATTTTTGTTGAAATAAATGTAGTGCCCCATATAAATGAAGTAAAAAGAGCAAAAATATGTCCCCAAATTATGCCGTTTTTATTCATATATCTTTATCACCAACTACCTATATAAAAATCTTAGCATAAATGTTGGCAAGAAATCTTTAGCAGAATTTTCTTACCAATGCAATATTGCCAATCACATATATTATGTACAAATACGTATTTTACGGGAAGATAGTCGGATTGGTAAATCCGCCCTACAAAACTATTGTTTGGCAGTATACCAATCCGACAACAGTCTGTCGTCCAGTTCCAAAATACCGGCAAAACTTCTCGTTTTAGCGGTATTTTTCACATCTGTATGCTTTTGAGCAACAAAAAAACGAGGCACAAGCCTCGTAATTTTTGTTACTCAAAAGTTTTTTGGGTGAGGTGGGACCGAGCATCGCTTGCGATGCGATTATAAATTATCCCACGGTCGTGGGTTCGAATTATGCAAAAAAGAGGGTTTACACCCTCTTTTCTATTAACTTTGGGTGAGGTGGGATTCGAACCCACGACCAATTGATTAAGAGTCTCTAGCTAATTAAAAACCATAAAAAATTATAAAAAAATAAAACAAGATTATACTTGAATTTTAGGCAATTTTCTTTTATAATCTTTTTATATTTTTTTGTAATTTTTTATAAAATTTGTACCTATATTTGTACCTATGGAGAAATAATGAACCAACTCACAGCTATTCAAAGCCTTATATATGTTATCAGAGGTCAAAAAGTCATGATTGACAGAGACCTAGCAGAATTATACGGAGTACCTACAAAACGGTTAAATGAGGCGGTAAAACGTAATATTGAACGCTTTCCAGATGATTTTATGTTTCAGCTGACTGATCCAGAGCAAAAAGAACTGGTCGCAAATTGCGACCGGTTGAAAAATTTAAAACATAGTTCCTCTAATGCTTATGCTTTCACTGAACACGGTGTAACAATGCTATCAAGTGTTTTGAACAGTAAAAAGGCAATAGAGATTAACATACAGGTTGTACGTGCATTTATAGCCTTAAGACAGTTTGCTTTGGAGAATAACGAAATAGCAAAACGACTAACAGAATTAGAACATTATTTTATGGAACACTGCAAAGACAATCAGGCTGAAATGCAAAAGATTTATAACATATTAGGTTTACTTATGGACAGAACAAAGCCCGGTAAAATCGGATTTAAGGCGGACTAATGGCAACTAGAACAGAAATTAAAAACAAAAATGGCAGTATCAGCTACAAAGTAATTGTAAGATACAAGGGGGTGTTTCTTACAAAAACATTCCCAGTTAAAGGAAATAGAAAAAAAACTGTTGAAAATCAGGCTATGCAATGGGCACTGGATATTGAAAGTCAAATTGACAGCGGTATTTACAGAAAAGAAGAACGTCAGCACAATTACACTGTTTCAGAAGCTATAAACAGATATATTGCAGAAGGCAACCCGAAAAAAGCAGAAAATACACGAAGAAAATATATAAGTGCTTTGGAATGGTTTAAAAAAGAGATTGGTTCTATACCTATTAAAACGCTTGAACGTTCCGACCTGAAAACATGCCGGAATAAGCTGCAAAAAAAGCACAAAGTAGTTCCGATAAAAGGCAAGCCCGGAAAAGGCAAAGTAACAGACAAATTTATATCAAACTCATGCGTGAATCGTTATTTAGCTTATTTTAGTACATTTTTAACCCATTGTGTTGATGAGTATGAGATTATAAAAGCCAATCCTATGATTGGTGCAAAGCTGAAACTTAAAGAAAATGAACCCCGTAAACGCTGGCTAAAAGAGCTTGCAGAACGTCAAACACTTTTACAGGCATGCAAAGATACTGATTATGAGTTATATTTGTGTGTTTTGTTTGCACTTACCACAGGAGCACGGAAAAGCGAAATATTAAATCTAACGTGGAAAAATACAGACCTTGAAAACAAAGCTATTTACTTTTTAAACACCAAAAACGGTGAAGACAGAACAATTCCCATGCCGGATTTATTGTTTGATGAATTAAAAAGCTTTTACGAACAAAACAAAACAAGAAAAATACGAAAGCTGAAAGATAATTATTTGTTCATGCAGACCGACGGAAAACAAAAATCATATTTGATAGACAAGCTTTATCCTAAAGTTGTTGATAAGTGGGCATCCGCACAAAAATATGAAAAAATCACATTTCACGGACTAAGGCATACTTATATAAGCATTTCATCATTGCTGGGAACTAACCAGTCAATAACTAAAAAAATCGTAGGACATAAGTTTGATTCAGTAACAGGCGGCTATACTCACGCTGATTGTGAAAGCCTTAGAAAGCCTATGAATGAGATAGCTAATTTTATGTTATCTGGTGAAAAATACAAAAACCTGAGAAAACCTGAAATTCAAAACTACTTAAATGAACATTAAATACATTCGATACTAAAAAAATTCAAACGAAAGCTACGGAGATAAGCAAATGAGAAAAGCAGTGATAAATTATTATGATTTGTTATTAAAACTTAAGCAATATGATTGTGAGCTAGAAGTAATAGAAGAAAACGAAAAATATCGTGAATTAGATGTTTTACAAACAGAAATTAAATCATATATATTCGCAAATAATATACTTAAAAAAGATTTTATAGAAAGTGTGAGAGCGTACCATTCTTCATTAGAACAGAATGAAATTAAGCAAAAAATAGAAAAAATATATAATGAAATCAAGGTAATTACAAATAAAAATTTAGAAATACAAATAGATTATTCTGAAATAAGAAATAATATAATATTGGCAGAATTAAATGATTTTGATGTTATCGATTACCCAGAATTTTTTTATTATCCATCCGTTATACTTAATAAATTGGATAAGCACGGACAGCTATATAATAAACCTTTAACAGGCGGTATTTTACAATTGTACTATTCAATATTCAAAAAAAATCCCATGGGCTTAGAGATGAATAGTCTTTTAACAAATGCAGCATTTGCTTTTTGGGCACGTGAAGAATCTATATCATTTGAAGATGAAAGATTCCATTTTTATTTTTTAATTGCAGCTATTCATCAGGTTTTAAAATCCTTACAGATGTCTGTAGAAACGGCAATATACATTGACTATTACTCATTACCTGAAGAACTATTGAACAAAAATTTTGAAACGATTAAAACATATAAAAATAAAAAGAACAAACCTGGGTTTACAGATGAAGAAATCGAGATCTTAAGATTAAGAAAAAATCTTCCTAATAATACATATAAGAACATTGGTGCTAATATGAGCACTAAACTTTCAGAAAGTAATATTACTCAAAAATTTATGAAGATAAAAAATATACTTGGTGCAAGCTCTCCTGATGAAGCAGTGGCAAAGTTTGAGAAAGCATATTATTCTTTGTCTGATAGTGATGAATAAGGATCTTATAAGGTTCTTATAAGGTTTCTTATATAAATTAAAATAAAAAACCTCCATAATAAACGTGTAAAAAAAAGAGCAAAAAACTTATACACATAAAGGAGGTTTTAAAATGACAGAAAACTTACAAACATTACCTGATTTAATCCCTGTTTCAAAATTTAATGATTACTATGCTTACCCCACTGTTGGAAGTTTGAGGCAGCTTATTTATTACAATCCTGATGATTTTTTAAATACAGTTGTCAGACGTATTGGAAAACGTCTTTATATAAAGACTTCATCATTTTTTAAGTGGGTAGAAGAAACAAACAGAAAAGAAGCTAAAATAGGGTAGGAGGGCAGGCATGAAAGATAAGAAAAAAGCCCTCACAATGGAGAGCTGTACCTATAACAATATTATAGCAAGTACAGACTGCACGTGCAACATGCCGGAAATTCTGCAAGACCTTTTAAGTACATATCAACAAAGATATATAAATACATCGCCAAAGTTTTTATTGAATGTGCTTATATCTAAAACGGCTCAAATGCTCACAGGCAAGCGGATAACCTTTAATGAAGCCGGAAAAATCAATATACCTAACTGGTACGCTATTATTTTTGCACCTAGCGGCTATGGAAAAGACAGGCTTGTAAATGATTTAGACTCAAATGTATTTAAAAATTATCGCTTATGGTTTAAAGACAAAGCAAAACAGCATTATGACGCAGCTGTAGAAAAAATAAAGAGAATTGCTGATAGCAAATATCCTAATAATGAAAAACAAAAAAACAGTTTTATCAATAATGAAACAGCTAGAATCAGACATATTGTTATGGAAATTTCAAATGGCACTCAAGAAGGACTTTATACAGATTGCAAAGCTTTTTCAAATGCTGATTTTGGCAGTGCTTATATAAAGATATCCGAACTAGGAGGTTTTTTAGAAACCTTATCAACTGATAAACAACAATTTTTCAACTGCTTATTTGAAGCCTATGACGGAAAAATAAACAGTAAATGTATCAAAAATGAATCAAGAGAGGAAAGCATTGAAAACATGCCTGTAAATGCCCTGTTGTATTCAGATTATACTTTGTTCCAGAAGGAACTTAAAACAACACTTAATAATTTGCTTAAAACAGGCTTAAATAGACGTTCTGTTATAACTTTTCAAACATTGGATAAATTAAAAGCGGAATGTTTTACATTTGAGCAAGAAAAAAACTTTTATAATGAAACCCGGAGATTGGGTAACAGGTTATTTTCTATTTTTACAAAAATCAATTTAAATAACTGCTATGTACTGAATCCAGAAGCCAAAGACAAGGAATTAAATAATTACAAAATACATATGACACAACAAGCAAACGCTGCAGAACAGTCAGAGATCAGGACAGAACTTTTGTCACGTGAATTAAAGGCTTTAAAATTATCCTGTCTTTTTGCTTGTTTGAATCATCCGGAAGAACTTGTTATAAATCAGCTTGATATGCAACAGGCAATTTCAACGGTCGAATATTTAAGCAGCGATTTTAAAGAGTTTGTCAACTTTAGACCAAAAACTAAAGATATTTGCGACAATTTGTTTGAATTTATTCTTGAAAATCAAAATAAGGAAGAAATAACTAAAACTAAATTAACAACTCAATATTATAAACAGTTTGGGATTTCAAGAAAACGATTTAAAAATGAATTCGATGAAAATATATCAATAGTGAAAGAAATCGCAAACAGTAAAGACTATATATTGATTGAACAATCTATTAACAATAATTCCGGTACAAAATACTACTTACAGTCGTTAAATAATATATCAGATGAATCAATACCGCATTTAGAAGATATGTTAAAAAAATAAAAAACCGACGGTCAATGCGGTAAATTCGGTCAATGCCACTATTAATAAGTGTTTTCGGATTGACTGTGTCGGTAAATGCGGTCAATACCAATTATAGCTTAGCTTACATCAGAGGAAGCCAAAAGACATATGGAAAATTTCACACTTGATATTATAACAAAACACTTGGGGCAGCCAGTCAGAAGAAAAGGTAACGAGTACGAATGGCAGTGTCCTATTTGCAAAGATACAGGCATGGACAACCTGAAATTTAATGAACAGAAAGGAATTTTATACTGCTTTGCAGATGAAAGCCACTCCAGACAGATTCTAAGCGATATTATGCGAAACGATAACAAACTAAACGCAGAATATAAAAAACAGCCGGTAAAATCGATTGTACAGCCTGCCAAAACACTTTCAAAAGAAAGAGAATATAAGTTTTTTGAATATATGCTCAAATGCAACGATGAGCTTTTACAAGATAAAAAATCTCTGGCATATCTTATGAAACAAAGAGGGCTTACAAAAGAGACTGCTGCCTTTTGCGGTTTGGGTATAGACAAAGTAAAAAGGCAGTGGGTGATGCCTACATTTGCTTATAGTGTTTCTGATTGTTCTATAACCGGCTTTGAATACCGACCGCCTGATTTGAGCAAAAACGGATTAAAAAGAGAAAAAGACACGCCCACAGGACTTGCACAAATCAATTGCTATACCCCTAATAAAAAAATACTGGTGGTTGTTGAGGGTTATTTTGACGGATATGCATTATGCCAGTATCTGACAGAGATAGGACAGGACGACAATTATCATATAGTGACACCTTCAAACGGAGTGCAAGGGTTATTAAAACAGTTGAGCGTTGTGGATTTTCAAAAATATAAACGGTTTGAACTCTATATAGACAACGACGAAACCTCACGACCAATAGCAGAAAAAATACTTTGCAGATATCCGCAATTTCACAATGTCCGCTTAGATTGCACGTGCAAAGATTTTAACGAACATTATTTAAAATGTATAAAACAAAAAACAGGAGGTAATCATGATTGAACAACAAATAGCAGAATTAAGAAAAATTGAACAAGAACTTTATGCAATAGCAGAAAGTTTTAATGAGCCGGTAACAAATCAGGACGAACAGATAAAAAAGGTCATTAACAAATTTGAGTATATAACCTTAAAGTGCAAATCTGTGTCAGATATACTATCAAAAGAAAAAAACAAGAAATATAAAAAAATAATTGAGTTATTGCGTTGGGTCACTGATTTTTGTAGTGATTTTGCGGAACGTATTAAAGCAGCTATATAGCTGCTTTTTTCTTCATATTTTGTTCTGGAACCCTAGCCGTAATATTACCGTTTTAATGATTTTTCTTTGCTTCCTCTTTGGTTAATTTTTTATTGGCTTGTGCAATGTACTCATTGTTCATTTATCACATCATCAATATGTTTGTCCACTTCTTGCCGCTCTTTTTCTGTTATAAATACTTTTTGAATTTCCACTCCGCCTGTTATCTGCTGCATTTGAAGTTCATTAGGTTTAACCAGTTTTAAAAGTTCTATTGCATTCTTGATATTGCCGCTTTTAACTTCTTCCTTGATTGTGTCAATAGTACCGTCAATAATACCTTTTTTATCCAGAAGTTTAAATAAATCATCCAGCATTGCTTCACGCTGCCGTTTTTCCCGTTTTATCCGGTTTGTTTTTTCTGCACCTTTCTTTGCTATTTCTTTGCGTTCGCTTAGATTTCGTTCAGATAGAGGTTTTAAATTTTTTAGGCTGTTTTCTGACATTTTTCTCTTTGCCATATACGACTCCTTAATTCGCCTTTACCGGTAATATGTTGATTACTGGGTTTGTTGTTTTTATATCGCCGATGATTTCTTGTTTATCTGTCGGCTTTTCACCTATCGTGTCTCGTATCAATTCAAAAGCCTTTGTGTCGCCGTTTACTGCTTTTTTTATAAGAGCCGCAATAATAGCAAAGTCGTTTTGTTCGCCTGTTTCTTTATTTTGCAGCTGTAAAGCTATTTCTAACAGCTCACGCAGTTTTTTGCGCTCCCTGCGTTTTTCACCGGATTTTATTCCGCCTTTTTTGCCTTTTTCTCTTGCTTCGCTCTTGGTTCGAGCAGGTTTCAAATTCTCAGAGTTTGCCATATTATCTCCTGTATTCATGTTAGCTTTTACGTCTTCTTTATCCCTGTACCGTATTCTCCACCGCCGTACTTATTTCTCCAGTGTTTTAGAATTGTTTCGTTATCGGCATTTACCCCCTGCGCCTTGCCTAAATTAGCTTCTTCTGCACGTGCATAGGCGTTGTAGGACGACATAATATTTGTGTCAGGTTTGGTTGTTTTTGTTTCTGCTTTATTTATTTGTTTCAAAGTAACAGATAAATCAGACTGGGTAGTAGTGTTGCCCTGCGTTAGCGTAATAGATTGTATCGCCATATTTTCATAAAATCCGTAGGGTGTTATTACTTCTACCAGTGTTCTGTTTTGCCATAGCTGTTTTAATCTGTTTGCTGCGTCTTCCTGTCTGCTGATACGAGGGTTTGTATTTTTGTTTGTCAGATGGTCATAGATTTTTTTGTATCTGTCATAAGAAGCCTCTACATATTGAACAGTGTCTTTTGCAGCTTGTGTGATATTGTCCACGGGCGGAAGTAATGCAGTGAGTGTTGTCAGCTTTGTAGTGACGGTAGTAGCGATATTGCTTTTAGCTATTTGACCGCCCAGCCAGCCTGTTATATTGTTCCAAAAGGTCATTGGTGATTGGAAAACAATTTCACCGATATAACCGTGCATTGAAATTGTTATTGGGCTTAAGGCGATATGGTCTTGTATCGCCGTGTTATTCTCTATGTAATTGTCTGTGATTTGAGATTGAAAGTTTATTGTATCTTCTACAGCTACATCAAAATAATGTCCGATTTGTCCGTCGAAGATAATACCTTTATTTGTATCTTTTGAAGTTGTAACCGGCTTTGTATTAGCTTGTATCATAATTGCCTCGTATTTTTGTATTAATATCCGGGTGATAAAGCTTGTCTTGTATATCCAAACATTCGTTCAAATTCTCGTTTGGCATCATCCGCAGGCTGTTGAGTGTTCATTGTTATATTCTGGTTATAACTCGGAGAATTATTTATAACAGTGCTGTTTGCAATATTCCGCTGCATTTGCGGAGTAACAAACATTGAGCTTATATCAGTCAAATATCTGTTGTCGCCAAATAATGAAGCTGCTCCGCCAGTTGCTGTACCTTTTCGTTGCTCAATTCCTTTGGCATGTTCTTTTTTTATTGCTTCAATAGTTAAATAACCCAAAGCATACAGCATTTTTAATCTATCCATAGGATTATTTTTCGCTAAAGCATTCGTTATATCTGCAGCCACAGGGTGATTTGTATCTTTGAAAAATTGCACTGCTTCATTCTCTCCAAAAGTGTCTTGTAATGCACTTTTTGTAAAATTATCCACAGCTTTATTTATTGTAACCTTTGCTGCTTTTATAATTACCTCGCCTACATCAATAGTAACTTCTGCTATCATTTTACTTAATGCTAATTTGCTAAAGTTTTCTTTTATTTCATTAATTTTGTCGGAAAATTCTTTAATATATTCATCAAAATTATTTATAAATTCTCCTACTAAACTATCTTTGCCCTGAAAATATCCTACAACATCATCAATAATTAAGTACAAAGCACCGAGCAGTGCTAACAAAGGATGTGCAACTGCAAAAATTATACCAAAAGCAATAGCAATACCTTTTAATGCATCTTGCAATTCAGGGGATTTACTTATAAAATCACTCACAAATTGCACTGTTTTTTGCAACCCTTCTGTTACACGTGCAAGACTTGCTATAAACCTAGTCCATGCCGGCATGATAGCCAGTATAGCTCTGTCTTTGAGATATTGGAGTTTAACCGCTGCAATTTGCAGCTGAACATTCATTGCCTGTATTTGCTTTGTCTGCTCAGGTGTGAGCTGGTATTTTCTTACAGTTGCTCCGAGTTCTTCAAATTCCTGCCTGCTTAGCCTCAACAGATGAAGCATTTTAGGGTCTAACCCCATTTGCTGCAACAGATATGTGGCGGTGGTATCATCCATTCCGCTTACACGGTCTCTCAACTGCTCAAGTACGCCGTTTGCGTCCTGTCCTACGGGGTTTATCCCTGCAAGCTGAAAACCTCTTGCACCTTCGCCTGTGAGCATTAGCTCAAACATTCTCTGGTTTAATCCTTCGAGCTGCTGGGCTGCGTTTTCTACACCGAGCATTTTGCCGATATTGTTCCACTTTTGGAATGTTCCCTGTGCAATATCAGTGGTACGTGTCAGGTCAAGCATTGCCTGATTTGATGCAACCAGACTGTTTGTTAATGTATCAAGGGTCTTTATTGCTCCGATAATTGCAGAAGTTTTTAAAGCAGTAGTTAAAGCTCGAAAACCTTTTTCTAAATCTTGTAAACCGTTGTTTGTTTTGACTGCACTTTTGACAGTTGAGTCCATAGTTTTAACGGTTATTTTTAATTTTTTGTTTAATTTGTCTACTTGTTCTGTATCTCCAACAACACCAATTTGTATAAATAATTCCCCGATAGAAGCCATATATAAGTCCTAAATTATTACTATACTTAGATTATAACATATTTTTATATCGTATCGAAATAAAATGAGCGTAATTTTTACATTGTTTTATGTAGAGAAAAACAGTTAAATGATTACTTTGCAGTTTTCTTGTAGTTCTTTGACCCTTGACAAAACATCAACATCTTTCATAAGCTCGGATGCTTTCTGTGTTATGCTTTCGGGCTTCCAGTATTTGCAAATATAGCCTGATTTTACGGATACTTGATAAAAACTCTCACCCTTAGCAGGGGATTTACGAAACTAATTAAAGTTAAAAGGTGTATTTTAATTGGCATTCCCTGCATTGACCGCTATGGTCAATCTGAGAACACTTATCAACATTAGCATTAACCGCATTTACCGCATTGACCGTCTGTTTTTTATTTTTTTTATTACAATTAGATGAAAAAATGTTATAATCTGAAAATCAAGTTTAAGTTTGTGAGGTTAGGATATGTTAAAACAGATTATTTTAAAATCTGGTCGTGTTTTAGTTGATTTTTCAACAGCTATTGATTTGTTTTTGTTGATTGTATTTTTGTCAGCAGGTACTTTTTTTATATTTGCAAGCGACCTGGAATTTAACATCAAATTGCTATGCTGTAGTATATTGTTTTTGGCTGTTTTTATTCTGTTTTTTATTTCGGTAATTATGAAATTTCTTATTTATTTATTAATAGACATAAAAGATAATTTAGCTAAAATGGCTAATACGACAGATGAGCATAATGCGGATATAACCGGATTGTTGAATGTAGTCTTATCTTTATTTTTTAGTTCGGCTATATTAGGTTTGTTTGTATCTGGTTTTATGTTTTACAATAAAACAGTTTTGAATCAGGCTGGAAATTTTACAAATGTAGAAGTCTACAAAACTATAAAAAACAAAAATACTTATAATGATAAAATTCTTATTGATAGGTTTGGGTTTGAATACAATCCCAAAAATAAAAAACTCGTCATTTTAGACATAATCCCTGATAGTGCCGCTGAGTCAGCAGGTTTAAAAAAAGGCGACCAAATTATAAAAGTTAATAACCTTGATACAACTATACTTAATTCATCTAAACTTGAAAAACAAACAAAGAAGAAAAAATTAGATATAACTTATATAAGAAACGGTGTCACTCATGCAGTTCAGTTGACACGTACACCTGTCTTTGTGCTTAATACACCACCAAATTTAGTACCTGCCTTGTATACCAATTCTCTAAAATTCAAAAATAATTTTGTTTTAGGTTACTTTAAAATTCCAAATTCAGATGGTACTTATACAAAAAGAGGTGTTATTTGCAATTGCGATAATAAAAATACAATGCTAATTACTTTTTGGGATGGGATATATAAAGAAAATAAACTGGTTAGAGAATATAATTATTTAAAGGACAATAATTTAACTCAAGATGTGATAATTCCGAATACATACGGTGATGTAATATGGGAAAGTGCTTGTTATTTCCACAAACAAAACGCAAAAAAGAAAGATTCTGATTAATATGAATAAATTTATAATAACAATCTTGTTTTTATTTTTATCTTTACCAGTTTTTGCCGGTAATCTACTCCAGCAGGAAGACGAGACTGCGAAGACGGCTGAAATGGTTCAAGAATCTGCTACAGATAAACAAATTTCTCAAGAGGTAAAAAAAACAAATAAATTTGTAAAAGTTTTAAAAGATATTTTTAAAACTAATAATACTAAATTAGAAGAAATTAACCAAACTGCCATTACTTCGGCGGTTGAAGATATGAATATTATGGGGATTTCAAGAGAAAATATTTTTTATGAAAGTGCTGATCTGGAACAATATATTAAAACACAAAATGATAAAATTAATTCATTATATGCCTTATATAAAAAGAATCCAAATAATATAAAAAACAATATTGAGCTAGTTAAACTTTTGGCCAGCAAGGGAGTTGAAATAAAAGATTTTAATGACGCTATTAAAAATGATATTTTAGATAGAGCTTATAAAGTATATTTGAATACCTATCAACAAGAATTAAATAAAGTCTTTAAATTTGAAATTAGCATGATGCAAAATTATAATAAAAGTCAAAATAGTTATTATCAGGATTTACGTTATAATTTTGATACTCATAAATATAATTTTGATAGTTTTATTTCAGTTCTTTTACAATGCCCTGACAATAATTATGCCAAAATCTATAAAAATAATGAACAGCTTTCCCAAGAATGGTATAATATTGCTGTAGAGGTAAGTGAATATAGTTATAATTATGAAAAACAAAAATATGTAACTTGGGCACAGAAAAATCATAAAAAAATGATTGCAAATATTTCTTTATCGTCTTATGTTTATCAACCTTACGCCCCAGCTCCACAAAGTGGGTATTTGTATGTCTATAATCCTAAAATGGATTTTACTTTGCAGGCATTCCAGACCGTACCAGGAGGAGTTATTTTAACTGGCAGTTATTATATGGTACACACTCCTGAAATAGATAACATATTTTTACAAACTTCAAAAAAATATGCCGATGGCAAATATATCTTAGAGCCGATTATAGCTGAATATAAGGGCTATTATGATTATTATACAGTATTAGGTGTGAAAAAACGTATCTATAAATTTTATCGGTTAGGTGAATCAGAAATTAAGAAAAATTTTGAAATACCCGGACAGCCTTTTTACTTTTATTTGCCTTATTAGTATCAAATTAAATCAAAAAAGCCCTTGTAATGGGGCTTTTTATTTTGATTATACTTTCTTATTTTCTTTTAATCCATTCTATGTCGTAGCCCAGTAAATCAGCAATTTTCGATAGTTCGATATAGTCAAATGTAGCTTTTTTTATTCGTTGAGAAACATTTTGTTGTGAGGTCCCGAGCGATTCTGCTAATTTACTTATATTTAGACCATTTTCCGCAAGTTTACCCTTTAGAAAATATTCAAATTCTATTTTGTTTTTGATCATAATTTAACCCTTTCTATTGTAAGTATAAATCATTTAGTTTAATTTTCAAGTGCATAATTGTAAATAAATGTAAATAATTTAATTATATGATTGTAATTACAATTAAATAGTTGTATAATACAAGTATAGAGTTAAACAAAGAGGTAAACAAAATGAATAAAGACGAATTATTAAAACAAGTAAAAACACTTAAAGAATTGAAAGTAATGGCAGAAGAATTGCAGGCAGAAATTACAGCTATTGAAGACAGTATCAAAGCTGAAATGACAGAACAAAACGTATCAGAATTGCAGGTCGATGTTTTCAAAATCAGATGGACAACAGTTGTAAGCAATAGATTTGATACTTCAGCATTTAAAAAGGTTTATATGGATTTATACAACCAATTCACAAAACAAAGCGAAACAAAAAGATTCACTATTGCTTAATGCAGTAGTGAATCTTATAAAATATTAAATTAAGAAAGTGAGAGTTAAATGACAAATATATTTTTCAAGCCTACAAAAAATACTGAAAGAAAAGCAGAAATACTGCTAGATGATATGGAAAAGCTGCAATGCAGAATATCTACCATAACATCAATCGCAGACATTACAACAGAATTATTAGATGATATAGATTTAGAGAATATTACAAATACTCAATTTAAATTAACTGCTGTGTTTAATCTAAACTGCATGCTCGCAGATTATACTAAATTAATTAATGAAGAACTAAACAATTTTTATAGTATAAAGACATAAATTTATTAAAAAGTAGTCAAATTTATACGAAATTATTTAAAATTAAACAAATATGTTGTACCTATATTTGTACCTATGGGGTAAAATAAGAGCATTTTTAGACACAACAAAAGAGGGTATAAACCCTCTTTTCTATTAGTTTTGGGTGAGGTGGGATTCGAACCCACGACCAATTGATTAAGAGTCAACTGCGCTACCACTGCGCCACTCACCCATGCACTATTTAATGTCGTTACCGCTTGCGCTACCTACCTCTCCTCGAAATAACATTTAGTTATTTCT
>CASFNW010000004.1 GCA_949296245.1 uncultured bacterium | reverse complement strand
GATTTATTCGAGCATCTTACTCAGTGGTGCCCTCAATCTGATCTTGATGCTTTGGATGAAATTGCGGCTCAGTATGGAACAAATTCTGCTGAATATAAGAATAAGCTGCAGGAAGTTATGCTTGCTAACCTTGATCAGGCTAATGAGTGGGTTGAAGAACACGCTCATGTCAAATATACTCAAGAATCTGCCGTTCTACAAGCTGCTGAAGAAGAACAGGCTGCTCAAAATGCTGCCGGTGAAGGGTCTGAAGGCAGTGAAACACCTGATTATAACCAGAGTATGGTATTGAATAATGCAGGAGTTCTTGCTGATTATACTAATGGTACAGTTGTAAGTACTGAAAGTGTAAATTTGAAAAACAAGTCATCCGATGAAGCAAGAAATCAAGCATTGTCCAAAGCAAACCAATATGCAGAGGGTGTATTGAATAACATAATCAGTGCATTGCAAAGCGAGCTCGGAGATCAATGTACAGAAGAAATCCAAAACTATATAGTACAGGCGAAACAAATCACTCTTGAGAATCCTCAATGGAGAGATTATGACTATGATGGCGGTATGCTTCGTAAAAACAGACACTATACCGGCAAAGTCAATATAAAAGCTCTTGCCGATCAGTTCTTTAACGAATTCAACACAATGTGTGCCAACGATGGCAAAACTACTGCTGTAGTCGAAGCAGAAAAACAGGCTGAAGAAGAACGCAAAGCAAGAGAACAAGAAGGGTATCGTACTCTCTTCAATATGGATTTTGATTCCGCTGCTGATGATGCGGGTGTTCCCGACACAGTTACCGTTGTTCCAACCGGTACCTATCAGTTTAATGAAATTAAGGCTAAGGCTGAGCAGGATATTCTGGAACCTCTTAAAAACAAAATCAAATCTCAATTCTCCGGAAGTAATATTCCTGAAGATGAACTGGAAAAATTGCTTGAAAATGCTACAACCGATGCACTGAGGTATCCCGACGAATGGGCAACAAAAACTAGTGACTACACATATATTATTAACTCGAACAAGCTTATTGATTTCTTCAAAGACGCTGTTAAAACGGGTATCAAAGCCAAAGGCTATGAGTTTTAATAAAAAGCCGGTTGAAAATTTCAACCGGCTTTTTATTTTTGGTTTAATATTATTTTTTTTCAGGTTCCTGCATATTTTCCGTACCCGGGAAACTGTTTTTGCCGGTACGCAGATAAGTAATATAATATTGAACCTTTGGAATAATTGTTGACAGGAACAATGCGGAAACTCCCATACCGAGACCCATAAATAATCCGTATTTAGAGTAGTTGCGTTTATTCATTTTTAACATTGATTCAAAATCAACATTTCTTGCATTATTTTGGGCATCTTTAATAATTGCTTCCACATAATCAATAATTTTCTGTCTGTTTTTCTCAATAGATTCTTGAGAAATATATCTGTAAGGATCAAATAACGGTCTTGTTTTCTTAGCAAGAGATTTTGGATTATTTACATCTATAAGTTTACCCTCAAAAATATTATCAAGAATATCTTTTAAGAATTCAGGTTCTCTTGCTGCACCGCCTTTTAGTACATCTTCGATTTGTGTTTCTGTCAGAACTTTTTCAAAGGCTTTTAATTTTTCATTGTATCTTTCAGGCTGGAGTCCTGACATTCTCTGTGCAAGATTTTTGATTTTTTCCGGATTTTTAAATTCTGATGCGTTTTTGTCCACTAGAGTTTCAAATTCGGAAAGCGTCATTGTTTTTATAGGTGTTTCCTGCTTAAGCGGGATAATACCAAATAGTTTTTTGGGTTTAGGTTTCTCGCTGTTTTGGAAAGCTCCTTTAAACACTTTGTCAAATACTTTGTTGTATGTTTCATCATTACCGAGTGCAAACTCTCTGAATGCTTCAGGTGTCATTTCTGATACTCCGGCAGCCCCCATTTTTGTAACAAGTTTATTATGAGTTTCCATTGCACTCATCGGATTAAGATCAGTATTTTGACCTTTGAATTTATCATGTTTGCTCATGAATTTAACAATCAGAGGCATTGTAAATACATAGAACGGAATGGAAACAATATCTCTGAACATAATTTCTACACGCTCATCGTTATTTCTCGCATTGATAGTTCTGCCGCTCACTGTACCCACATCAGTACCGAGAAGCTGCCATACTCTGTTCTCGTCAAAGTTTTGAACAATACGGAGTAATCTTTCAACAGTACCTTTAAATGAAGGTTTTGAAGAATTTGCTGTAAGAGCAGATGCTTTCAGCGGGTTATCTTTATCCATTAATGCTTTGAAATTATCTACGGCATTTATGGATACACCCTTGGCTGAGAATATAGAACGTGCATCTTTTATAGTAAGTCTGTTTGTATACGGATTCGGTGCTTTTTCATGATTAGGATCTTTTTTATTCATTCTGCCGTATATATGTCTTGTAATAGCCTGATTTGCTTTAGGAACTACATATCCGATAAACAAGCAAGCTGTAATCAAGCTTGCAATTGTCTTTCCGACAGAAAATTTTGCCAGATATTCTGGAGACACTCTGAGTTTAGATGCCATTTTATTAATATAGTTTTTAAACGGCGTTCTTACTTCATCTACACCGACAGCAGGCATGTCTTTCGGGATTTTCATGAATTTTTGACCGATTTTATCAAACAAATATCCGGCCATTGCTGCACCGAAAAGCCAGAAAATAGCACCGAGCGATTCCTCCGTAAGCCTTTCACGAGCCTCAACAAATCCGTCTCTTTTATATGCCTGATAAGTTCTGCCTCCTGTAACTGTAGCTTCTAACAATAATACAGGCAATACCGCACCTTTTCTGTCCAGTTTTGTTACAAATTTTCTTAGCGGTGATGTTTTTGTTATAAGGTAGTTTGTATATGTTGTCGAGGGGTCTATTTTCATAATTGATTCGTTTTTTGTTTCGGTAATATAACAAACGTCAAGAATTATTTTTGCATAAAAATGTTATAATAATTAGCTTAAATTTTACAGTTTTTTACATTCCTACACAATTATTTCATAAGCTCTTAAAGGCTGCACATTATTGCCGCCGAGAGCATAAGCCGCAGCTTTTCCCTTTGAAGGAGGATGATTATATGATGTTTCCGCAATTCCGGGGTCTCTTAGCTTATAAATTTCCGCAACCCTTTCATCAAGAGCTCTGGCTGATTGTTTGTACAAATCAGATACATAATCCATCTCCGGGTCATACACATCCTTAACATTATCAACCCAATACTGAGCCTGAACTCTGTATGCATCCTGTTCTTCCCGTACTGATGTATATGGGTCATTATCCTTTCCGTGGACAAATTCATGTATAAGATAAGCTCCTGTTAGTTTAGGGTCAGCATAAGTATATTCGTCGGTTACGGAAATTTTTCTTTTATTATGCTCATACTGAGCAATATTAGACCTGCCGCCCATTTTAGAAGTTTTATTGAATGATACTGTAATATCTTTCATATCATCGGTATAACCTTTAGGGAAAAAGCTTTTAGCTATTTTTACAGCCTGTGTCAGGTTATTTACCGCATCATTGTATCTTTCCTGTCTTGCCCTTGCAGGGTCAATACAAGAAAGCAAAAGATTCTGTGCATCAAGCAGATTGCGTCTTGCATAATCGTAATGAGGCTCTATTTCAAGGGCCTTATTAAAATACTCCATTGATTTTGACAGCATGCCGGATTTTTTATAACACTCACCAAGCAGTGTAATATTCTCTATATCCTGAGGGTTTTGCTTCAAATATGCTTCTATATGAGGTATGGCCTCTTTATAAAGAGCACTGTAGTTGTATGATTTTGCGATTTTTAAATGAGTATCTGCATTATGCGGATTGTTTTGCAGTGATTGTTTATAGTACTGAATAGCTTTTTCAAAATCACCGTTATTCATACACTCATCAGCTTTTGTCTTTGCAAAATCGTTATAAGACACAGCTCTTGCTTTTGGAGTTTGAGAATCTTGCACAGTTAATTGCGCATGAAAACCGGGATTTGTATAGATATTTTTATTTGATAATAAAGAAATCAATTGCACTTTTCCAAAACACTACTTACAAAATCTTTTTTATTCTAAAACAAAACGATAAAGAAATTTGCGTGTTTTTGAAAAGAATTTTATAAATCTATACATATACAAAATACGTATAATGCAAACTAAATATTAGTCATTAAAAATTGTCATTATATCCAAAACCTTTTTGACGTCATTATCAACAGAATCTACAACTGAATATATAGCTAAATTTTTAATAGAATCCGATTCTTCCGGTTTTACATATCTTCTCTTTGAAGAATAATGCAAATTTTTCTTATAAAGGCACAAATCAAAGCGCAAAATATACTCTAACAATTCTTTTAGCATATTAAATATACTTCTTTGTATATTGTGGATTGCTGTAAAAACAGGACTCGGATATTGCACGAGCTCTCGTACTGTAACAGCTGTAAAATTTTTTTCAATCATGGCTAAACTCCTGTAATTGGTAAGTTGCGTAAATATATCGTCTGCTATTCAGACATATGGGGAAGTATACAGAAATAATACGTGTGTAAGGTTTAGTTAATGGAGAAATATAATACAGACATTTTCTAAAAGCAGATTACATCTGTGTTTTTTACTCTTTGTTCCAATTTTATGTCAGATAAAATCATAGTCCATTACCCGATTGGGCAATTTAGTGTAAAACTTACAATTATTTTTAAATATCTTTCAAATAAAAAATTATCGACCTGTTTATATATTAAAGAGCATATAAAAATACCAGCTGTTATCCTAAATTTCTATAGAAGAACCAATAAACAGACAGGAAAAACAATACTTTGATTATATTCGGGAAAAAGCATTGCAGACAAAAAACAATCGAACAACTGGTCGTAATGGCGCAACATGATGATCTCGATGCTGTTGAAGAGCTCGTAAAAAGAAATCAGGAAAATATTTATGCGTCCTTTTATTACCTTAGCAGCAATTGTGAAGACATTCTTGATTTAACGCAAGAGGCTCTATTAAAAATGGCAAAAAATATAAAAAAGCTCAAAGATCCCGCCAAATTTAAACCTTGGTTAAACCAAATAATAACAAGGCTTTTCTATGACTATATAAGAAGCAAAAACAGAAAGCTAAAAACCGTTCCAATAGACAAAAAAGAAGATGACGAGCAAGACAGATTTAATGTAGCGGAAGTACCATGCGGAAAATGCTCGCCTGAAGAAAGCAGCCTTAACTCGGAACTGCACTGTATAATTGAACGCTCTATTCACAAGCTGCCTGAGAGTTTCCGTCTGGCAATTGTACTCAGGGAATTTCAGGGACTCAGCTATGAAGAAATTGCAGAATTAACAAAGACAAATGTAGGTACGGTAAAATCTCGTATCGCACGTGCAAGAAACAAACTGCAGGAAGATCTAAAAGAATACATTGCATAAACAGAAAGGCTGATAACGAAAATGGAAAATAAAGAAAAGAATAAAGCAATATGTAAAAAAGTTTCGTCATTGCTGTCCTTGTATATAGACAATAAACTGGACTATCGGGAGTATTCATTTGTACAAGAGCATCTGGCAAGTTGCAATGAATGCTATAAAAAATATCTTTATCTAAAATCCCTTATAAAAAATTTAAAGGATTCATATAAACAAATACTTGAACTCGCAGCAAAAAAACAGAAACAAAAAACGTTCAGCATAAGAGAACACGAAAAATTTATGCGGCAAATATCGCCTTATGTTGACAACGAGCTGGATGCACAGGAATGTTTTGAGTTCAGAAAATATTTGATGAAATCAAAATCCGCACAAAAAGAACTTAAAAATACATATATTATACAAAAGGAAATGAAAAAAGCATTTGATACAGCAAAAAAAAATTTTTCACCTTCTGTTACAAAATCTGTTATAAAAACTATTCGAAACAAACCTCATCCATTTGAAAGCACAATAATCAAAGAAATTTTTACAATGCGCACCGCAAAAATTGCTATACTGGCAGGGCTTATTATGTTCGGCTCTTATGAATTTAAACAGCTGGATACTCCGCTAAAAGAAAAAACAAAACAGGTATTGTTAAAGGAAAACCCAAAACAATCAACCTCTTATGACAATTCAAAAACAGAAAACAGCAATACCGATTTTATAAAATTTTAATCAATAAATCGAAATTTTAATAATGCCCATATTGCGTGAATGCCGTCTATCCAGGTAATTTTCTTACCTTCTGAATACTCTCTGCCGTAATAAGATATCGGCAGTTCATATAATCTTGCGTGTCTTTTTAAAACTTTTGCCGTTATTTCAGGTTCAAAATCAAATCTGTCGGACTTTATTTCAATACCCTGCAAAAACCTTGTGTTAAAGGCTTTATAACAGGTTTCCATGTCCGTAAGTGTAGCACCGTAGAGAATGTTTGTTGTAAGGGTCAAAACTTTGTTTCCGAGCCAGTGCGTAAACATAAACGAACGGGAAGGTTTTGCACCCGTGAGCCTGGAGCCGTATACTACATCCGCTCTGTCATCGACGATAAGCTGTATCAACTCATGGTAATCAGCCGGGTCATATTCAAGATCCGCATCCTGAATAACCATAATATCTCCGCTAATATGTTCCATAGCGGTTCTTATTGCAGCACCTTTACCCTTATTTTTTTCGTGATAATAAATCCGGTATCTATCTTCAAGAGTCTTTAAATGCTCTCTTGTACCGTCAAAAGACATATCATCAACAAGAATAATTTCTTTTTCAAGACCGCAGAATGATGCTTGTTCTATTTTTTCAAGAATTATATCTATAGTGTTTATTTCATTGTATACAGGAACTACTATACTTACTTTTTTCATACGTATCACCGATATTGTGTATATTTATTTATAAATTATAAAAAATATTGTATAATTAAATAAAGATTATGTTAAGGGTGTTATATGGAAGATTTTATAAAATCCGTTTGTGTTGAAGATATCAATAATGCGCAAAACACTATGTTCTCTTTGTTTAAGACTTTGGAGACAGCGAGCATCGGAAGTCTGTGCGCAAAAGCCGAAATGATTCACAACACATTTCTCGTTAACAAATCTTATGAATTTATAGCCCAAAATCTTTCGCTGCTTGCTATTTTGAAATACAAAGCTGATAAATCCAACTACAAAATAGCACTGAATATGCTGGAAGATGCAAGATTCCTTGCGGAAAATTCACAGAATAAAAACGCAATAAAAACAAACAGTTTCTGCTGGGGGTATATATATTTCTCTGAAAAAAATTACTCTCAGGCGCTGTCTGTACTAAAACAGGCACGAAATATTCCGTCTGAAAACAGTGTTATAAATATAAAAATAATGGATTTAATAAGCCGGATAGAAGCACTCGGCATAGATACATCCGAAGTAAAGATTGAAACTGATATAGAAAAACCACTGACGGCTTTATTAAATGTAGCCCGCACTCTTGCTGCAGAAACAAGTCTTGAACTGCTTTTGAAAACAGTTGCAGAGGAAATAAAAAAAGTTCTGGATGCCGACAGATGTACTGTATTTCTGTTAGACAGAGGCAGAAATGAACTTGTTTCCAAAATTGCTCTCGGTATGGGCACGCAGGAATTAAGATTCCCTGCAGATAAGGGTCTTGCAGGTTATGTCGCTCAATCAGGCGAGATTATTAATATAAAAGATGCATACAGCGATGCCCGTTTCAATCAAGATATAGATAAAGAAACGGGATACAAAACAAAAACCATTCTTTGTATGCCTATCTGGAATATGAAACACGAAATCTTAGGTGTGTTTCAGGTATTAAATAAACAGAACGGAACTTTCTCAAAAGAAGACGAAGATGTTCTTATTGCAATAGGTTCCAGCGCAGGTATCGCAATAGAAAACGCAAAACTCTTTGAATCCCAGCAGTTTATGATTAATCAGCAAAAAGAGCTGTTTAAAAGTTTCATTGATACACTTGCTGCCTCTATTGACGCAAGAGACAAAATCACAGCCGGTCATTCGAACCGTGTAAAAATGTATTCCGAGCTTATTTGTGATGTTATGGACACGGATGAAAAGACAAAAGCAAACATTATTCACGCCGCTGTACTGCATGATATAGGTAAAATCGGCATCAGAGATGCTGTTTTGCAAAAAAACGGAAAATTAACGGATGACGAATACAAACATATTCAGGAACACGTCAGAATTACTTATGATATACTAAACAGAGTATACATATCAGAAGAATTCAAAGAGGTAGCGGAAATTGCCTCAAGCCACCACGAAAAATATGACGGTACCGGATATTTCAGAAAATTAAAAGCAGAAGAAATACCTTTTGGCGGAAGAGTGCTTGCTGTAAGTGATGTATTTGATGCAATTACGTCAAAAAGACATTACCGTGACAAAATGCCGATTAAAAATGCACTGGAGATAATAAAATCCGGAGCCTGGCAGCACTTTGACGGTAATATTGTAGAAGCTTTTTTCAAAATACATCTGGATAAACTTGTT
This sequence comes from uncultured bacterium, assembly GCA_949296245.1. Taxonomy (GTDB): domain Bacteria; phylum Cyanobacteriota; class Vampirovibrionia; order Gastranaerophilales; family Gastranaerophilaceae; genus Limenecus. The sequence goes on along the minus strand of CASFNW010000004.1, from coordinate 59,863 downwards.
GATGTATTTTTAAGTGAGGTTGACTCCGTGCTTTATGACATAAAGGACAGAGAAACACTTGCAAAATATGATTTAGACTATCTATATGAAATTTTGTGTAAAGAAAGTGATATTCTCACACAGGAAGAAAGTGATTTAATAGAACTGTTTAACAGATACTACAATTGTAAAGCCGGAAAATAACAAATTGTTTTAAATAAGAAGACTTAGGGATTAATATATGATAAAAAAAATTATAACAACAGCAATACTTCTTACAGGAACCTTCACCTTATCTGTACAGGCAGCGTCTCTCAATACAAACAAAAATATTATAAGAACGCCTGTTTCTACTTTCAATAAAGAAAATCTGAAATTTATAAAGAACAATGATTTAACAAATGATTTCTTAAGAATAATTACTTTTTCACAAAATAATGACAGCAAACTAACTTCTGAAACAGAAAAAATAAACTATTCAAAAAAATACGCAGAAGCAAATGAAAAATTTGCACAGGGGAATATTACAGCTGCTTACAGAGATTACAAAGATGTAGTAACCGCTTCTGCTGACAATGATTTTGTAAGTCTCGGTCTTGCATATAAATTCGCGAATATAGGACTTTTCTCGCTTGCACAGGAGGCAATAAACAATATTCAGGACAGAGAAACCTATAATCATCAGATACAGCTTATTAAATCCAAGCTGTTCCCGCAGGTTGTATTGTCTTATGATGATGAAATTCAGCTTGCACAGAATTATACAGAAATTTATTATAACAATCTTGCTTTTGAAGTGGCAAGAGATATGGGCAAACTTCCGGAAAGATACAAACGTTCAGATTACGCACACTACATTCTGTCTCAGGCATACTACAACATAAAAGAATATTCAAAAGCAATAAATGAAATAAACAGAGCATTATCAATCAATCCTGATAATATAAATTATTTGAAATATAAGGCACAGATATACTGTGAAACAAACAAACTTTCTGATGCGGTAAAAATCCTTGAATCAATGCTGGAAACTCAGGATGTCAGCATACTTGATTACAGAAATGATTTAGAAGGACTTTATTATTATACTCTTGCCAAAGCGACAAAAGACAGAGAAAAATCTGGATTCTATCTTGCTCAGTATTTTTTAAAAACAGGCGATTATCAAAGAGCAATAAAAGAACTTAACCAGAACATATCTGCCGACAAAAAAGATGTCAAATCAATGACTTTGCTTGCAAATATTTATTTTAAGCAGAATAAACTCTCAGATGCAATGGATTTGTACGAAAAAGCTTATAAAGTGAAAAAGAATGACCCTGATAATCTTTTTGGCATAGCTAATATGTATATGTACAAAAAAGATTACAAAAATGCACTTGATTTTTATATAAAAGCGGCAAAAAAAGATAAAAACAATAAAGAAGCAATGATTAATGCATCTTTGTGCTACAAAATGCTCGGAGCTACGGATAAATCAGTCGAATACATCAATAAAGTTTTTGAGAAAGGATCATCCGACGCAAAAATTTATTACATAGCCTCAAAAATAGATGATATAAAAAACATTCAGTATTTAAAAAAAACAGTGTCTCTTGACCCGTTAATGATTGACGCATGGCTTGATCTTGCCGATATTGCCATAAAAAATAGCAGAATCGCACTTGCTCAAGACTATCTGATGCCGGTTAATTATCTGAATAAAAAGAACGACAGATACTATTATTACGAAGGTCTAATCAATAAACAGCAGGGTTTAAAAGAAGCTGCACAAAAAAACTTCAGAAAATCTCTGGAATTAAACCCTGCAAACGAAAATGCATCTAAAGAGTTAAACTCACAATTATAGGAAACAAAAATGGGAAAATACAACCTTCTCATAATTGAAGACCACGCACTAACCCGTTTTGGTTTAAAAACAACTTTTGAAACGGATACTGATTACAGCAAAATTTTTGAAGCGTCTAATGCAAAAGACGGGCTTAAAATTATAGAAAAAGAAATTATTGATATTGTTGTTATGGATCTCGGGCTGCCTGATATGAATGGTATTGAGGCTACTGAACTTATAAAAGAAAAACATCCTGATATAAAAGTTGTAATTCTTTCTTCTCATGAAAAACAAGAAGATGTTATAAATTCAATAAAAGCAGGTGCCGGTGCGTATTGTACAAAAGATGTTGAGCCTGAAAAACTTCTTGATATAGTCTCTTCCGTTGCAAAAGGCGCAGCCTGGTTTGATCCGAAAGTCGCAGGCTATGTTTTAAAAGCTGCTGTATCAAGCGGTAATGACGAACAAAAAGAGCCAACGGAAGGGCCTGTAAAAAACAGCACTGTAATAAATCTGACATCAAGAGAAAAACAGGTGCTTTCTTTAATAGCAGAAGGCTATTCAAACAGCGAAATAGCACAAAAGCTCGAAGTAAGCATAAATACAACAAAATCACATGTGTGCAGCATTCTGCAAAAACTGGAAGTAAATGACCGTACTCAGGCAGCAATAAAAGCAATCAAAAACAATGTAATATAAATAGATGAATTTATAACGATTTCAATTGATAAATTCCTTTATATCAATTAAAATTACAACTAAAGTATAAGAAAGAGATAAATACAATGGTAGCCATCGCAAAAATATTAATAATAGACGACAGCCCTAAATACCTTGCTGATGCACTGCCGCTTTACGGATATGAGGTTGATGTTGCAACAGACGGACTACAGGGCATAAAGAAACTTACATCAGAAAAAAATGATTATGATTTAGTGCTTTTAGATGTGATGATGCCTAATATGGACGGATGGGAAACATTAAAAACTATCCGTACTAATAAAAAACTGGAAAATATTCCGGTTATTATGATTACAGCTTTAAACGAAGAGCAAAAAGAAATTTCCGGCTTAAAATTCGGTGCGGATGACTATGTTGTAAAACCTTTTATCTTGCCTAACCTTCTTGCAAGAATTGAAGCATTATTGCGTCGTTCAACCTGGCAAAAAGAAAAAGTAAGCAATGTTGATTTAAAATTTGTCCAAGAAGGTGAAATTGAACCCCTGACAGCAAGAGAAAAAGAAATCCTTAAAATGGTTTCTCAGGGAGCAAGCAATAATGATATAGCGGAAAAACTTTTTGTAAGAGAAGTAACTGTAAAAACTCACCTTAACAGCATATTTAAAAAGCTAAAAGTAAAAAACAGGACACAGGCAGTATTACTTGCTATGCAGATGAGAATGATAGAAGATTAAAGTATAATAAATCAGGGAATTATTACAAAAGTCAGTCAGCTAAGGAGAAACCTATGGCAAACTATTCAAAAGAAGAAATTTTTGATTTAATCTTGAAAAACCCATCCGAATTTGAAGATTACAGGAAGGCTAACGGTGAATTAGACCTTAGCGAACTTGATTTTTCTAACCTAACAGTTGAAGGTGTTAATTTTACAGGCGCAGATTTATCCGGCGCAAGTTTCAATGAGGTTACTTTTACAGAAGTAAATTTTACGGATACAGATTTAACATCCGCTGATTTTTCAAGAGCGAACCTTGTGGAATGCAACTTTACAGGAGCTTTGCTAAATGGTACAGACTACAGCTATGCAACGGTAAGCTATTGTAACTTCACAGATGCTGATATGGCAGGTGCTGTTTTTAATGAAAGCGACCTGCAAAACTCTGATTTTTCTGCAGCGGAAAATATGGATGCAGTAAGGTTTGATGAATCGACTGTATGGCCGGATACAGACTTGCTGCCGGAAGATTTTGATACAACATACACAAGAGACCTGTCATCACTTGAAGATGATGACGATCATGCTGTATCTGATTACTAAATATTTTTATTAAATTAAAAAATAAGCAGCCCTAACCAAAGGGTTGCTTATTACTATAAAACAAATCCGTGATTCATTTTTAAAAGATTAATTGTTTAATTTTTTTATTAGTGTTTCAGCGAGTTTTTTTGAGGATTCAGGATTTTGACCTGTAATAAGGTTAGAATCAACAATTACATTTTCATTCCATGGTGCGGCTTCATTAAAATATGCGCCCAGTTGTCTGAGTTTTGATTCAAGCATAAAAGGAACAAGCTTATCTTTTTGAACCATTTTTTCCTCTTCGTTACTAAAACATGTCAACTGCATACCTTTTACTATTGAATCACCTGTTTTTGTTTTTGCATTAATCAGACCTGCAGGACCATGGCATACAGCAGAAACTATTTTATGGCTGTTATAAAAATATGAAACTATTTCTCCTAACAAAACATCCTTAGCAAGGTCAAACATTGGTCCGTGTCCGCCGGGAAGAAAAATTGCATCAAAAGTTTTGTAGTCTATAGAGGAAAGTTTGGATGTATTATCCAGATATTCTTTTGTGTAATCCCATTCAGTAGGATTTTTACATTCTAAACTTGCAGGATCTATAGGAGACACTCCGCCAAGGGGACTGGCAACAGTAATATCAAAACCCGCAGCCTTAAAAGCATAAAAGGGTACTGCAAATTCTTCCAGCCAGACCCCTGTTTCCACTATATTATTCGAATCTCCCATACGGGATGTATTGGTTGCAACAATTAAAATCTTTTTCATTTTCGTTCTCTCCAATTTTTAGCAATTTACACTAACAAGATAATAAACTTCTTTTTAAATTTCATTGGAGGAAAGGAGTAAAATGCATTGATAATATGTATTATGTAATTTATTAGTTATAAATTTTAGCAAATAAGCAATAACTCAAATATTCAAAATACCTGATGATCCATTCAAACAGAATATAATTTGAACTCGTCTCGGCAACTCGGGCTGTCAAAATTGCTAAAGATGCAAATATCTTTGTATTTGTTATAATTTCCCAGCCCTCGGACATTACCTCGTTTGTAGTTGTTCAAATAATATTCTGTAATTCATTTCTCAAAAGGTATTTTAAATATTTGAGTTGTTGCTTTACTAAAGAAGTAATTTTGTCAAGAGTAATATGCAGGGGGTACGGGGGCGGCACGCCCCTGTTGTAACCTTGACTAGAAACAGTTTGTGTTTTGAGGCAATTTTTACAGCAGCCTGTCGCTGAAAAATTGCCGTTAAAATACTTACTGTTTCTTTTGGTATAGCTTGTTTTTCTTTTTGGGTTCGTTTTTTCTTTTTGCATAGCAACAAAAAGAAAAAATGAACAAATAAAAAGAGAAATGTTTTTTCTTATTAAATAACTCTTTTTACATAATACATATTATCGTTATATAAATAATGACTCCCTAGGCTGTTTTATAACACCATTGTCTCCAATACATCTGCTCTTTTAACGAATATTTTTTCATTTCATAAACAAAATATTCTTTTGGACGGAAAGGACGTCGAAGAAGCTTCATGCCTGCTTCTTTAGGAGTTTTATCAGCCTTAAACTGGTTACATTCCTTACAGCAGGTTACTATGTTTTCCCATATATCAGGGCCCAATCGTGACTTTGGATATACATGATCAAGAGTCAGTTCCTGAGGAGAAAATTTTCTCCCGCAATACTGGCAGGTGTATTCATCCCTGACAAAAACATTTTCCCGACAAAAAGGCAGTTCCCGATAAGGAACTGCCACATTATAGTTAAGTCTTATAACTTTAGGAATTTGTGTATTATCAATACTCAAATAATCCTCAATATTTTTTATACTCTTATCGCATTGCGCTTTTCCGTTTAATAATAACTTCAAAGCACGCTTCCAGCTGCAAATTCGAAGCGGTTCGTTTTCGTTATTCAATAAAAGCACCCTGCTCATAAAATCTCCTGTAACGGCTTTTTATTATGCATAACAGCTTGTTGTTACATTTGTAGTATAACATATTTTTATAAAAAAAATAAGTGTACATTATTGATTTGTAAATGAATATTAAGCTTTATTTTTTTTAATTATATTTGTAATTTAATCCTGTAACATTTAAAATATTATGGATGAAAAAGTTTTTTGTATATCTTGGTTATACAGTTCTAATACTGGGAGCAATCTCTATGATTGCACCTTTTTTATGGATGTTGTCTGTTTCGTTTATGCAGGAATCGCAAATATTTTCAGATACCTTCAATCCTATTCCTTCCCCTTTTATATTTGACAATTACTCACATATTTTTAAATCTCTTCCACTGGCAAGATTTTTCTTAAACAGTTTGTTTGTTGCTCTAATAACAACCGTTTTTCAGGTTTTGTTTTCCGCTATGGCCGGATATGTATTTGCAAGAAACAAAAGTAAATACATGGAATTTATATTTTTTATTTTTCTTTTAACAATGATGATTCCACCACAGGTAAACATCATACCGTTATTTTTTCTAATGAGAGAGCTAAACTGGATAGATACATATCAAGCACTGATTCTTCCTGGAATATTCGGCGGATTCGGAATATTTCTTATGCGCCAGTGGTTTAGAAGTGTTTCTTGTGAAATAGAAGATGCTGCTAAGATAGATGGATGCAATTTTTTTGAAACATTTTTCAAAATTGCGTTCCCTTTATCACTGCCTGCTGTAATAACTCTTGGACTATTTACATTTATTACAGCCTGGAACAGTTTTATGTGGCCTTTAATAGTCACAAACTCACAGGACATAACTACATTGCCTGTAGCACTTTCACAATTCAAAAGTTCTTTTCGAGAGACTATTATGTGGGGTGATTTGACAGCCTGCTCTGTGATTTTATCATTACCTGTAATCATTATTTTTATATACGGCAAAAAATACTTTATAAATGACCTGCTTCAAGGAAGTATAAAAGAATAATTAATTCAATTAACCAAATTATCACCCAGTTGGGTAATTCTTATTTCATCAAAATCGGTTTACTATAAGTTTCCAAGTGTAAGGGAAGAAAAAAGAATGGAAAAGACAAAAGGAAAAATATTAATTGTTGACGATGACAGACTTAATGTTGAACTGCTTGCTGCAACACTGGAGCCGCTCGGATATGATATTTTAACATATGAAAATCCCCAAAAGGCACTTAAAGAAACTAAAGATACCAAGATTGACATAGTACTTATTGATATTATTATGCCCGAGCTTGACGGGTTTGTTTTTGTGGAGAAACTTTTAAAAAGTCATGAAAATACCCCCGTAATCTTTGTAAGTGCACATACAGCAAAAGAAAATAAAATCAGAGGCTACAATATGGGTTCATTTGCATATATAGAAAAGCCTTTTGATGTAAATACAACACGTGCACAGGTACAAAGTGTGTTGAAACTCAAAAAAATGCAAGATGAGCTAATCAATGAAAAAAAGAAGCTCGACAGCATATTTGAGTTTTCAAGCAATGAGATTATTCTGACAGACATAAATTTTAATATTGTTTCTCAAAATAATAAAATTATAAGCAAAGAAAAACACAGACATAAAAACTTTATAGAAATTTTGAAAGAAAATAACCAGACAGACGCTGTTGACGAATTACTTAATTTTGCAGAATCAAATTATAAAAAAACAACATTTCGTGTAGTAATTAATAATGAAAAATATACAAAAACAAATATCTCCAAAATAGAAACAAATTCCGAACAATCAGGATATCTGATAGTAATGGATGACCGAACTGAAGAGATAAAAATAGAAGAACAAAGAGACAATTTTATTGAAACTCTCACACATGACCTAAAAACTCCTGTCAGAGCCGAAAAGAGAGCTCTCGAATTATTGTATGACGGAAGCTTTGGAGCATTGACACCAGATCAAAAAGATATAATAAAAGAAATGCTAAACTCATCAAAATATATGATGAGAATGACAGATAACATACTGACAAGATATAAACTGGAAAACGGCACCTGCAAAATAAATAAACATCCTTATTCTATCAAAAAAACGCTTGAAAGCTGTCTTGACAGTTTAAAATATCTTTTTGAAAACGAGAATCAAACAATCAAAATCAAATCTGACATAAACGATGATGTATTTGATTTTGATGAATGTGAAATAAAGCGTGTACTTACAAATTTGATAGCCAATGCGTCAGAATACGCTCCTTCTGATTCAACTATAAATATATACATAAAGCAAACAAATGACAAACTTGAACTTTCTATCAAAGATAATGGCCCGGGAATGACTAAGGAAAAAATTGCTGCTGTTTTTGATACAACAAAAAGTATTACATCAAGATTCAAAAAGGTAGGCTCCGGCCTAGGCCTGTTCATATCAAGAAAAATAATGGAAGCACATAACGGTTCTATAAAAGTAGAATCCAAACCCGGAAAAGGAGCAAAATTTACTCTTATTTTTCCGTTTAAAAAATCAAAAGCCGACAAAACTCTACGGCTTTAAGATAATGATGTTTTTGACTGATTATTAAACATTTTCTAATCACAAATTTTTACTGTTTTATCATAATAAACATAGTTTTTTATAACACTGCTTTTATATTTTGTGCTATCTAGTGCAACGGGTGTCATCATTTGTCTTTTTCTTATTAATATAAGCCTGTTTAAATATTCATCTTCAGAATAAATGTGCATATTCTTCCTCTCTCTCAACATATAATAGCCGTTTATAGTTTTTTAGCATTACTCAATGGTTTTTGTAATTACATATATGCTATATTTGTTGATAAAAATCCTTGCTCTTTCATCCCGTTTTAAGGATACTTATAAGAGGTCTTTTAAATTGAAACACATTAGGAAAATATAAATTGGACTGGAAGAAAAAACTAAAATTTATTCTTATAACTTCTGCATTTGCGGTGTTAATTTTAATAGTTCTGTCAAATGTGGTAAAAATGACACAGGTCTCCGAAAAAGACTTTAAAACCTATCGACAGGGGCTTGAGTATTTAAATAAAAAAGACTTTGAAAATGCATATTTCAATTTTTCAAATGTATCTAAAACATCTGCCATATATGAAATTGCCCTTCTCAGACAGGCAATGTGCGCGGATGAACTAAATGATTCACAAACAGCTGCAAAAAAATACAGACTGTTTATTGAAAAATACCCTGAATCCATGTTTGTACAAAAAGCATATTACTCGCTTGCACAAAACAGCTTTAGGGAAAAAGATTACAACAGATCAGAAAAGGCATTTAATGATATAAGAAAAATTTTCAAAGAAAGTGAATACAATACAGCATCCGGTTATTATCTCGGTGTTATCTATTCTGAAAAAGCAAAAGAAGAAAAAGATGAAAAAAATATTCTTGAAAAGAAACAAAAAGCAAAAAGTTTTTTTGACGAATATATTGAAAAATCTCCAAACGGCAGACTTTCAACAAATTGTACTGAGGCAATAAAAGAACTCGGGATTCCCTTAAATCAAAAAGATTATTACCTGATAGGAAGAGTTTATTTCAAAAACGGATTAATAAAACAGTCCTATGAGTATTTTAACAACTCTTATATGGCAGATTCTTGGGGCTATTTAAGCCTTATTTATACAAAAAACGGAAACTATAAAAAAGCAAGAGAGATATTTGAAAATAACTATCCTAAATATTATGCAAATTTGGATGATGATTTATTGCAAACAGTTATTGAAAACTATGTCCAAATTCATCCGCTGGGTGTAAAATCCGGATGGTACAAGGCTCTTGAAATTTCCGAATCTTCAAAAGCAAAGGGCGAAGATTTTATACTGTACAGGCTCAGCAAACTTGAAAATCAACAGATTAAAAATAATATTTATGAACGTATATATACCAAATACCCTGCCGGACAATTTGCCTCTGATGCTTTATCAAACTTATTCTGGCAGGCATATCAAACAAAAAATTACAAAGAAGCAATGAGACTCGGACAATTACACATAAAAAATTATCCGAATACAATTTCCGCACCTTTTGTTATGTTCTGGACAGCAAAACTTGCAGAAAAAACTGTAAGCAGAAATGAAGCAAAAGGTCTATATCAAAAAATCATTACAAAATACCCTGACAGCTACTATGCATATCGTGCAAGCAAGCATATAAGCAATTCACAGAATCCTAATTGGAATACAAAATACTCTCATCGACTTCCGGAAAAACGGCAGATAATCGTCTTTCCGTTTAATCATACAAATATTTCGCAAGATAATGAAAAACTTATCAGCACTATATTAAAACTAAACGATTACAAACTGCTTGGCGAAATAGACAAAGAGAATAAAGCAGTACAAAGCTGGATAAACTATAAAGAAGGAAATTACGCAACCAGTGCATTACTGGCAAGAAATGCACTGGAAGAATATGAAACAAAACCTGATTTTTCTGACAGCCTGTACAAACTGGCATATCAGCTCCATTATCAAGAAACAATTAATGATAATGCAAAAGATTTTATATTGGATCCGTATCTTGTAACAGCTCTCATACGAGAAGAAAGCTATTTCAATCCTAAAGCACAAAGCTCTGCAGGAGCAAGAGGTCTTATGCAGCTTATGCCCTCAACTGCTTCTTATATTGCAGGGAAAAGCAATATTATTTACACCGGAGCTTCCAGCCTTCTTACACCTGAAACAAATATAAAACTGGGCTGCGCATATCTTGATTATGCAAAAACAAGATTACATGAAAATGACATGCTTGCTGTTGCTTCATACAACGGCGGTCCAAATGCAGTAAGAAGCTGGAAAGACAATTTAACATACAAAAATTTTGATGAATTTGTAGAAAACATCCCCTACCCGGAGACTCGTGAATATGTAAAAAAAGTATACAGAAGCTACTGGGTATATCTTAATGTATACTGAAATCATTCTGTAGAATATATTATTTATCTAAAATCAAAGCTATAATATTCTTATGCAAAAGCAAAAAACAAAACTTGTAGAAATAAAATGTCTCAAAATGCATTATCCGATACAGTCCGACTTTGGCGGCTGGTTAGGGGAAAAAGAGTATATAAAAGCACTTAACGGTGTTAATCTCGATATTTATAAGGGGGAAATTCTTGGACTTGTAGGAGAATCAGGATGCGGCAAATCTACTCTGGGTAAAGCTGTTTTGAGGCTTATAAATGCAGAGGGAAGGATTTTTTACGAAAATGAAAATATTCCGGACTTTAATCAAAAAGAGCTGAAAAATTTCAGAAAAAAAGCACAGATGATTTTCCAAAACCCTTATTCCAGTCTTGACCCGAGGATGACTGTATACAAACTTTTGAGAGAACCTATAGTTGTACATGGAACAAGGGATAAAAGCATAATAAATCAAAAAATTTATAGAATAATCCATCTGACAGGATTAACAGAAGAAGATTTAAAACGATATCCTCATGAATTTTCCGGCGGTCAAAGACAGAGAATTGCTATTGCAAGAGCGTTGATTCTCGAGCCGGAATTTCTTGTTGCAGATGAGCCGGTATCAGCGCTGGATGTCAGCATACAGGCACAGATTATTACCCTTTTAAAAGAGTTAAAGGAGAAACTGGATTTAACTATACTATTTATATCTCACGACCTCGGAGTCGTGAAATATCTTTCTGATAGAATTGCCGTTATGTATCTTGGAGATATCGTGGAAATTGCAAAGTCCGATGAATTATTTAATAACCCGAAACATCCTTATACACAGGCTCTTATCAGTGCAGTGCCGTCTATACATAAAACAGAGACAAAGACGATAAATCTCAAAGGCGACATACCTTCACCCAAAAAACCGCCTTGTGCCTGTAAATTTCATACCAGATGCCCGTATGCGTCAGAAATATGCTTACAAAAAGAGCCTGAAACTATAAAAATTTCAGACTCTCATTATGTAAAATGTCATTTGTATTTCTAAAACTGTTTATTTTGCATATTTCAAGAAGGACTGCTGTTTTGTATACATCATTTCTTCTTTAATCTTTAAATCACCCTTGGAATCTGGTCCTATTACAAAATAAGCAGGTATTTTATAATCACTTGTAGAAGGCTGTCTTAAGCAGCTGATTTTATAATTGTTGCCCTGTTTTGTTATTTTTCTTTCTGTATAGTAGTTTTTGTATTTATTTATTTTGGCAAGGTTTGCACCTATTCTCATCTGGTTAAAATACTGTTTTGTATCAGCTGTAACAGTAGCAGTCGTGCCGTCTTTTTTCATAACAACTCTTATTATTTTTGCGTCCGGTGCATAAAATGTTGTTATTGTATCGCTGTATGTGTTTGCCGCATCTACATATTTGTTAAAAAAGGCAAGAACCTCCTGCGGTGTAGCAGCCTGTACTGCCAGCATCACACCGGTAATAACAAAAACCGCTGCAAGAGCTAATATTTTTTTCATATAAAATTTCTCCTTCTCACTATAACTAATTAATACACATATTATATAACGAAAACAATCCCTGATTGTTCAATAGTAATGTAATATTTTACAAATTACATGTTGTCCGCTGTCTCTGTTTGATTTTGCTTATCTGGATAGCAAGGATTATTTGTCCGAAAGAAATTCTTTCACGTCATCTGCCTCTTACAAAACAATTCTTTACAAGAAAAACAAAGGAGAAATGTGAATACATTTCTCCTTTAAAAATAATATTAGAAAATTAACTAATTTCCTGAAACCTGCATCAAGCTGTAAGCTGAACTCCACGGATTTGTAGATTTTGCCATGTTTCTTGCTCTTTTAAGCTTTTCTTTTTGAAGTTTTTCCTGTTCCTTTTGAGCTTTTTCCATTTTCTTAGAGTCAGCTTTTCTGATTTTTAAATTTGCATAAATCAGATTCAGCGCACTCTGATAAGAATCTGTTTTGTAATTTGCTTTTACCTTTTCAGGATAATTGTAATTTGCATAGTCATAGATATTCATGATTCTTTCTTCACAGGAAAGATTAGAATCCAGAAGGCCTCCTGTTTCTGTGATGTCAGATTTGTATACAACGGATATTAAAGCCAGAGGATTATATCCTGCTGTCATAAGAAGGTCCACAGCAGTTATATCTGCCTCTTTTTCATTGTCTTTATTTACCTTATTTGAAGAAATTGTTTTTATAAGACCTACTGTTGCAGAACCGTTCTCCGTTTTTGTATTCGGATTAACAGAAGAAAGCAATGAATCAAAAATAGAAGATTTGGCTGTATGACCGTTTACCAGGTGTCCTATTTCATGTGCAACAACAGCAGCAAGCTCATTGTCGTTTTCAACATATTTCAAATCACCGGAATAAATATAAACAGTTTGTGTATACGTTGCTTCCGAGTTCATATTTTGATTGTCTGTTACCTTAAATGTTACAGTAGAAGGCATCTTGTTAGCCTTAATAATATTTTGTCCGATAGTATTAAGATGGCTGACATTTTTTGAATCAAACCAATTTGTGGATGTGTTATACGAAGCAGCAGACGCACCTGCAAAAAATGCGGGCATACATGCCAGCAGAGAGAATAACATTAATGTAAAAATCTTTTTCATATATACTCCTTTCCATGTATAAAAATATTATAGACTGTTAAAAAATTTTTATACATGGAAATATGCGAAAAATATGACATCTTAACAAATTTATTATAAAATCAGTGTATGAAGGTATTTTTAACAGAGTTTCATTACAAAAAAAAGTTTACATTCTCTGAGAAAATTGGAGCAGGTTTGTTATACATTATACTTGCGCTGCCATCTTTAGTATATTTTTGCATAGTTAAAGTCAGAAATTTTTTATATAACAAAAATATTTTAAAGACCTATCAACCGCACACATATACAATCTCAGTAGGAAATCTTACAACCGGAGGTACGGGGAAAACTCCAATAACAGCGGAAATTGCAAATTATTTCAGCAAAAAAGGAGATTATCCAGCAATTCTGTCACGCGGTTACGGCGGAGAATTGCAAAACAAAGAAGTCAATGTAGTTTCTGACGGTAGAAATATCAACTTTTCGGCAAAAGAAGCAGGAGATGAACCTGTATGGCTGGCAAAGCATTGTCCGAAAACTGCTGTTTTGACCTGTGCAAGCAGGGTAAAGGCAGCAAAGTTTGCAAAAAATAAATTGCACTGCACAAAACTGATTCTCGATGACGGATATCAGCACAGAAAAATCGGCAGGGATTTAAATATCCTTGTTGTAGATTCAGAAAAGCAGTTCTCAAACGGTTTTGTTCTGCCTCTCGGCGCCCTAAGAGAGCCCTTATTAGAGATTAAACGTGCAGACAGGATTATTGTTACAAATAAAAATTTCAATGATAAAAAAGCAAAAACTTTTTCCAGATATTTAAGAAAAAAATATAATATTCCGACATTTGTCTGTTCCATGCTGCCGGATAGAATATATGACATAAAAACAGGCACAGCAATCGAAGAAAATCAGCCTGTTATTGCTTTCAGCGCTATCGGTCAACCCGAGCAGTTCTACAAATACCTGCGCCATTATGATGTTATGGCAACAAAAGATTTTCCCGACCACCACATCTATACAAAAGAAGATATAGAAGACCTCAGACAACTAATAAAAAAATATGATGCAAAATATATGATAACAACAGAAAAAGATGCAGTAAAACTAAGAGAAATTGCGGATAAAGACAATGAGATTTTTTGCCTGAAACTAAAGCCGGTTTTGGATTTGAAAGGAATTCTGGATGAATAAAAAATATAAAATTCTTGTTATGAGATATCGTTTTATAGGAGATACTATTCTTACAATTCCTTTTTTGAGAAATTTAAGATATGCATATCCTGATGCACAGATAGACATGCTCGTTGCACCGGTTTCCGGAGAAATTATTGATAAATGCCCTTATGTTGATAATTTTATATATTTTGATACAACAAAAAAACACAGATATGAAAATAAAGCAGGAAATGAAAAAAAAGATTTCCGGTATTATGTAAAATATTTAAAAGAGCAAAAATACGACAAGGCCTATGTCTTAAAACGTTCTTTTTCCAGTGCATTCCTGGCTTTTGCTGCCGGCATAAAAAATAGAATCGGTTTTAATACAGAATGCAGAGGATTTTTGCTTACAACAAGAGTTCCTTATATCGAGGACAGGCATGAGATAGACTGTTTTCTGGATGTGTTAAAAGCAGACGGTATAGAAATAAAAGATAACTATCTTGAAAACTGGGTAACACAGGAAGAAATTGATGAAGTAAAAGCAATAATGCGTGAAAAAAATCTCAATCCGGATGATGAAATAAAAAAAGTAATTATTCACGCAACAAGCGGAAACCGAAAAAAAGAATGGGCAAAAGATAAATGGGCAGAGATTATCACCTGGCTCAGCAACGAAGCAAATACACAAGTCGTTTTTAACGGAACCCAAAACGACTCTACAGTATATGAAGAAATAATGTCTTATATAAAAGAAGATTTAAAAATACCGCCTGTAAATTTTTGCGGATGTTTCAATCTTCGAAAAACTCTTGCTTTTACAAAATTGTGTGACCTAATTGTCGGATGCGACAGCGGAAATCTTCATATAGCAGCGTCTGTAGGCACTCCTGTAATAGGAATATACGGACCCATGAATACAATTAAATGGAAAGCATTTGCATCTGATTCTGTAATAATCAAAACAGATTTGCCTTGTCAGCCTTGCGGTTTAAAAAAAGAATGTCTCAGGGATTATCAATGCATAAAAGACATTTCTGTTGAACAGGTAAAGGCAGAAATTGCATGGAAAATTACAGCTCCAATTCAATAATATCTTAATTGTCATACAAAAGATGTAGTTTTTATTTCTTGGTTTAATTTTTGAAATTATCTCCCGTTATATTTATATGTAAGCCGTAAAAATAATAAGGTTACGCGATTATTTTTCCTCAACGATAATTTTAGATACATATATAGAGAATCAAGGAATTTATGATAGACACAGATTCATTGTACGGACAAGACATATTTTTAAAAGTCGGCAATTATAACAAAAACATTTTTGAAGCAATAAACGAGGCAAAAGATTTTATCTCAAAGAATGATTGTCCGTTCCTTAATATTGATATATCAGGCCTGAATATGATAGATGCACTTAAAGTCTGTGTATTATCATCGACTTTCCATTTCGCTAAATATGCAAATGGGAAAATAAAATGGTTTGTTAAAGATAAAAGAACCAAAGAGCAGATTGAGCTTTTAAAACTTGATAACGTAGAAATAGAAATTAAACGTTCAAAGCGAAATTATACAGATTTTGGAGAAAGTTTTGTAAGAAAACTCTCAATTTGCAGATAAAATGTAGCGGAATCCGGATTTTGTTGGTTCTGCAAAGTGAATCCTGATTTATCAGAAATAAATCAGGCCTGCAAAGTTTTTTGAATATCCTATGACAACCCAATGGGTTTGTTGTAATATAAATTCTATGGGTCAGGAAAAAAATATTGCAGAAGTATGGAATAATGCATTACAAGACTTGCAAAAGCAAGTCTCTGATTCGACTTTTTCAACATGGATTCTGCCTCTTGAACCCCAGTACTTTGATGAAAACTGTTTTGTACTGCATACAGGACAGGCGTTTGCCGTAAATCTCTTGAGAAACAATCATTACCCAGAAATGCTCAAAGCCGTAAAACATGCAACAGGCAAAAATCTGGAAGTTAAAATAATATTTGACGAAGAGCTGGCAAAAAAAATTTCTAAAAAAGCAAAAAATAAACCAGCTGCACCGGAAGAGGCAGATATACAATCAAAGCTCAATTATGACAGTCTTACACAGATGCAGTCTTCAAATTTGAATTTAAAATATAAATTTGAAAACTTTGTAGTGGGTTCAAACAATAAACTTGCCTATGTAGCGGCACAGACTGTAGCAAAAAATCCCGGCACAAAATATAACCCTCTCTATATTTACGGCGGTCCGGGTCTTGGTAAAACTCACCTTATGCAGGCAATCGGGCATTATATTATAAAAAACAGGACAGATTTAAAAGTCTTGTTTATCACAGCAGAAGAGTTTGTAAATGATGTTGTCAATGCACTTGCAAGAGGCGATGAAAAAACAAAAAAAATGAATAAATTCCGCAAAAAATACAGAGAAGTTGATATTCTTTTAATCGATGATATCCAGTTTATTGCAGGTAAAGCCAGAACAGAAGAGGAAGTATTTAACACCTTCAATACTCTCCATGGTGCAGGCAAGCAGATTGTTGTAACCTCTGACAGAACGCCCAAAGAAATTCCTTCTCTTTCGGAAAGGCTTGTGAGCCGTTTTGAATGGGGATTAATGGCCGACATTCAGGTTCCGGATATCGAAACAAGAATGGCTATACTTCACAATCTTGCAAGAGATACAAATATCGAAGTGCCAAATAATATAATAGAATTTCTTGCAGCCACTTATGCAAATAACATAAGAGAACTGGAGGGCGCATTTAACAGAGTCACGGCCTATGCAAGTATAAATGAAATGCCGTTAACTATTGAAAATGTGAAAAAAATTATCAACTATAATGAAAAAGAAAAAAGCTATACCTTTGACGGGATTGTCGATGAAGTAGCCTCTTATTATAATATTTCTACAAAAGAAATAAAAGGTTCAGGGCGTAATGCAAAAGTTTCAGAAGCCAGACAGGTTTCTATATATTTGTGCAGAGAACTGACAAAACAGAGTTTTCCTGCAATAGGCGAGTTTTTTGAAAAAAAACATACAACAATTTTATATTCTTATGACAAGATAAAAGAAGATATTGTTATAAACAAATCTCTGGCTCACAGCATTGAATGTATTATCAATCAAATCTGTAAATGAAACAGCTATAAAAAGAATTAGCCATATAAGGGTATAGCACTTATCTGAATTTTATTTAAAATTGACAAATAGTAAATAAATTCAGAGGGTTTATATGAATATCAATAAATTTGTCAAAACAGCTTTTTTTGTATCTTTATTTTTATTGCCGTATTCTTGTGTTTTTGCAGCAATAAACGGAAATGTAGAAAAAAACGGAGTTGGTGATTACAATCAGGTCATAGATTCACAGACAAAAACTCCTGTCTCGCAGGCTGATATCGCTTTACCGTCAAAAGGCTATCACACAAAAACCGATAATGAGGGCAGGTTTAATCTCGGTGCAAAGATTGATGCTCCTACCATAATGTCTGTACAAAAAGACGGATATAAACCGTTTTCTCTCACAGTTGACGGTAATTCTCTTTCTAAACCGATTGTTATAGGTATAGAAAAAACAAATCCACACGATATTATAATAGACAAAGATTTGTATCACATAGGTGATGACAACTATTCTGCAACTTCAGCAAATGCAGAAGAGTTCAGGGTAAAAGCTATTGGCCCTTTTTATACAAAGGACTTTAAAATCGGAAATATACCAGGCACAGATGATGTCTATCTTGTTATAGGCTCTGTCATAGGTATTGATACAAAAATGGCAAGGGATATGGGACAGTCAAAAGTAAAAACTACTTATGCGGCTCCGCCTCAGGTATTTTTTAACGGAAACATGATAGCGGAATTGAATCTTAACGGAGATAACCAGCAGATAAAAATACCACGCAATCTTATAAAACAAAACAGCACAAATCAAATTACCATAAAATCCGGTAAGAATCTTTTTCAAACAGCTTATATAGACTATGATGACATTGAATTGATGAATCTTTTTATAGAAACAAAGTCAAAAATTACATCTTATTAAAATTTTATATTTTAATTTATATAAATAATACCATTTTTCAGGTTAATGATATAATTAAAACAAGTCTTGTAAGAATTGAGAGGAAGTTATATGAAAATTTACATCGAAGACATTGCAAAATATGAAGGACAAACAATTACACTTCAGGCCTGGCTGTACAACAAACGTTCCAGCGGCAAGCTGCACTTTTTACAGCTTAGAGACGGGACAGGAGAAATTCAGGCAGTAGTATTTAAGGGCAATGTCTCTGATGAAGTATTTGAACTTTCAGATAAAATTACACAGGAATCATCTGTTGAAGTAACAGGTACGGTAAAAAAACATGACCGCTCCCGTATAGGATATGAAATAGATGCAACAGACGTAAAAGTAATAGGAGAATCCGTCGATTATCCTATTACACCGAAAGAACACGGCACACACTTTTTGATGGAACACCGTCATTTGTGGCTGCGTTCTTTGAGACAAAAAGCAATATTGAGAATCCGCCACAGAATAATTAAATCAGTGCGAGATTTCTTTGATAACAAAGGTTTTACACTGGTTGACGCTCCTATTTTTACACCAAATGCCTGTGAAGGAACAACAAACCTTTTTAAAGTTGATTATTTTGATCAAAATGCATATCTTACACAAAGCGGACAGCTTTATATGGAAGCTGCAGCAATGGCTGTGGGTAAAGCATACTGCTTTGGACCTACATTTCGTGCAGAAAAATCAAAAACAAGACGACACCTTACAGAATTCTGGATGGTAGAACCTGAGGTTGCGTTCTTTGATATTTATGACGATATGGATTTAGCGGAAGAATTTGTTGAATATATTGTTCAAGAAGTTGTAAAAAATAATAGAGCCGATCTGGAAGTTCTTGAAAGAGATATCTCAAAACTCGAAAATATTAAACGTCCGTTCCCGAGAATTTCTTACGATGAAGCTATTGAAATTCTGCATAAAAAAGGCAATGACACACAATGGGGAGCTGATTTTGGCGGAGACGAAGAAACCCTTATCTCCGAAGAGTTTGATAAACCAGTTATGATTCACCACTATCCGATGGCAATAAAAGCCTTCTATATGAAACAGGAAGGCAACAAAGCAGCATGTGTTGATATGATTGCTCCGGAAGGCTATGGAGAAATCATAGGCGGCGGTCAGAGAGAAGAAGATATTGATAAGCTGAAAGCTAAAATAAAAGAACAGGGACTGCCCGAAGAAGTATTCGGCTGGTATCTTGATGTAAGAAAATACGGAAGCTGCAAACATGCCGGATTTGGACTCGGTATAGAAAGAACTGTTGCCTGGATTTGCGGTTTGCACCATGTAAGAGAAACCATCCCGTTCCCGAGACTTATGGACAGATTGACTCCATAGCAGTTTTTGTAAATATAATTTAATAAAACAGCAAAAATATTAATGTCCGTATTTTAATACAGATGTTAATATTTTTGTTTAAAGGGTAAACTAATGATTAAACCGATTATATATAAACCTACTGTATTTAGAATTTCGGACAATGCACTTACTGCTTTGAAAAGAAAAAACGACGATGATACTGTAGCTTTTGCTCTGGAGGTAATACGAACAAATCGTTCAATTAATACACCGGTCAGAAAACCTAAAAATCTTTTTGAACGAATAATCAATTTTTTCACAACAAAATCACAAATGATTGTTACTCTGGATGAAGAAAGAGGAAATTTCTTTCTTAATGCTTTAAGAAAAGTCAATAATCTAAAATTTGCCGGGAAAAATGTTCCTATTAATATGAGGGATATAATGATGCGAAGAGGCGCTGTTGATGAAGCATTACTAAAATCAAAAGAAGAAATTCTTAAAAAAATTAAATTTTATGATGGAGAAAGAAAATATTTAGAAATTTAAAAAAACTTTTTGCTCGTGATATTATAAATTACGTCACATTAAGAATTAGACGGGGAAGAGAAAAATATGTTTGAAAAATTCAGAATAGGTGTAGATATAGGCGGAACAAACGTTAAAATTGCTCTTGTAAATAAAAAGGGCGAAATTTCGCATCCGAAAACCGTACCCACTCGTGCCGAAATGGGATATGAATATACAATAAGCAATATCACTCAATGCATTAGAGATTTGATGACTGAAGCAAAAATCTCAACCAACGATATAGAAGGCATAGGTTTCGGCTTTCCCGGACAAATTGACTGCGATAACGGTGTTGTAAGAATTTTACCAAATATTCCCGGCTGGATAGATGTTCCTATAGCAGAAATTATGCAAAAGGAGTTTAATGTTCCGGTTAAAGTTGACAATGATGTAAGATGTATGGCTCTTGCTGAACTCAATTACGGTGCCGGAGCAGGGTGTAAAAATCTTATCTGTATAACAGTAGGTACAGGTATCGGCTCAGGACTTGTCGTAAACGGAAAACTTGTTAGAGGCGCAAGCAATGCTGCCGGAGAAATCGGGCACATAAAAATGGAAATGCACAACGGCCTGTTATGCGGCTGCGGTGATACAGGATGTTTTGAGGCGTATGTTTCTGGCCCGTCAATTGTTGCAATGGCAAAAGATTATGTAAGAGGCGGCAAAAGTGCAAAATTTAGAGAAATAGCAGGCTCTACTGCAGCAATTACACCGGCAATAGTTTGTCAGGCTGCACAGCAGGGAGATGTCGTTGCAAGAAAAATTTTTGAGAGAATGGGTGAATATCTTGGCATAGGACTTGCCAGTGTTGTAAACCTCCTGAATCCCGAAAGAATTGTAATAGGCGGCGGCGTGGCTGATGCGGGAGATATTCTTTTTGAACCTTTGAAAAAGACTCTTAGACATCGCGCAATGCCTATTCAAGGTGAAGCTGTAGAAGTTGTACCGGCACAGCTTGGAAATACAGCAGGTTTAATAGGGGCAAGCCTTTTGATTGATAATTAGAAATATAGCAAAACAGGTTTAAAAAACTACCGGCCATTTAATTTTAAATTGCCAGTAGTTTTTTTGCATTTTCCGTAGTTATTTGAGCAACATCCTCAAAACTTATACCTCTTAAATTTGCAATCTCCTGCGCTACAAATTTTACATAAGCAGGCTGATTTTCTTTTCCTCTGTAAGGAACTGGTGTCATATAAGGCGCATCAGTTTCTAAAAGCAATCTGTCCAGAGGTACAATTTTAGCTACCTCTTTGACTTTCTTTGCATTTTTAAAAGTTACAACACCCCCGAGTGCAATATAAAAACCTTCCCTTACGCACTCCATTGCAAACTCCGGACTTCCTGAAAAACAGTGCATTACAACACCTACATCATTAGCCTTTGTCTTTTTTAAAATTTCAAAAGTATCAAGATGCGCTTCTCTGTCATGCACGAGTACGGGTTTGCCGGCTTCTTTTGCTATTAAAATCTGTTTTTCAAAAATTTCTTTCTGGCGTTCAATTTGTGACTTATCCCAGTAGTAATCAAGTCCTATCTCTCCTACCGCCACAATTTTTTTTTGTTTAAGGTATTCACGAATTAAATTTTCAGCCTCTTCATTATAAGAGGCCAAATCCTCCGGGTGCACGCCTACAGCTCCGTATACATTTCCATATTTATTACAAAGCTCTGCTATCCTTTTAAAACCGGAAGGCGCAACTCCAGGGATAACAACTTTTGATACACCGTAATCTTTTGCTGTTGCAAGTACTTCATCAAAACGGTCTTTGTAGTTGTCCATATCAATATGGGTATGTGTATCTATTAGCATTCTTAACCTAAAAACATGCTTTCTATAATAGCTTTTTTATTTTCATCGTGAATCTTGTTTAAAATTTGATTTTTATCAACACCGTTCAATTTATCAAGTTGTTTTAAGGCGCCGGCTGCTTCGCAAATCAAAATTTCATTGTCAGAATCAAGCAGTTTTTTTACATCATCTTCTAATTGAACGAGTTTGTATTCAGACACAGCTCTTAATGCACTGCTTATACGGTAAGAAGGGATGTCATTCTCCGAAAGCTCTTTTTTAACAAGGTTCTTTTGTGCGTTCCAAAAATACTCCTGCTGCTTTTTCAAAAGATGATAAATCTCCTGAATCTCCTGCTTTGTATTTTTGTCCTCATCAAAAGTATATTCCTCATTGTTTGCAAGTGTATCAAATTTAGACAGTGCTTTTAGAAGAACAACTGATGCCTGAGAATTTTTGTTTTGAGTATTGTAATGAATAAGATATTCAAGAACTTCAAACATTTCAAAACAAAATACCTGATTCAAAGGCAGTATCTCGCCGAGTCCCGAGAGAATATTATCAATACAAAGGAGTACATAACTTTTATCAAAATCGCCCTGCAGTAATTCCATAAGACTCTGTATATAAGGAATTTCACCGGCAATATTTTCGCTCATTGAGGAATGTTCCATTGCTTTTAAAATATAAGGAACTGACTCTTTGTTTTCAAAAGCTACAAGAAATTTGACCGCTTTTAAAACCGTAAAATCATCCTCGGAGTTTAAAAGCTCCAGTGCTTTATTGTATGCAGTATCTATATTCATAGCACCTAAAGCTTTTGCCGCATTAAAAGAAAGAGCCTCGTTATCAGAAAAAGCATACTCCGTCAAAATATCAGCTGCTATTGTATCAGGAATATAGGAAAAGTATTTTGCAGCATATGTTTTTTCTTCATCTGTGCCTTTTTCAAGAAGTTCATACATTTCATCAGTCAAATTTTCATCGGCGTATTGTGCAAGACAGCCGACAATTGTGTCTTCAAAATCCGGTGCATAAACTTTTAAGAAAGCGAAAAGGTTCTTATAATTATCTTTATTTACCGATTTTTGCAATCTTTTATTAACGTTATTTTTTACAAAATCAAACAAAAATTCACTCTTGTCAGCAAGAAGCTGAAAAGCTTCCGCATTCGCATTATCAACAATACATTTTGCTGCTAAGAGCGCTTTTGTTTCATCTTTTGCTGTCAGGTCTTTTACCAATTGTTCATTATTAACTGTCATAAAACTACTCTCTAAAGCTTAATTCTGCGATGGATTTTTTGAGGTTATTTCTTACGGAATTCATCTGTTCTTCAACAATTTCGTCTGTCAAAGTGGCATCTTTATCCTGCATTTTAATCCTGAAAGCCATACTCTTAAAGCCTTCCTGTATATGTTCGCCCTGATATACGTCAAAAAGCTCTTCTCCGTTAAAGAGATTTGATTTAACGGATTTTTTGATGATTTTTGAAATTTCTTCATGTGAAACTTTTTCCGGCACAATAAAAGCTATGTCTCTTTGAACTTCAGGGAACTGTGAAAGTTTTTTGTATCTCACTGTTGTGATATGAAGCGCTTTTAAAAGTTCTTCCAGATTTATTTCAAAAAGATAAACATTCTGCTGGAATTTTTCTTTATCTTTTAAAATAGGGTGAAGTTCTCCGAAGAAACCGACTTCCAGAGGCTGCTTGCCGAGCATTACAAGTTTTGCGCTTTTACCGGGGTGTAAGAAATCTTTGCTGTCTTCTGTACTAAACGGACGGAACTGAACCCTGTTTTCCAAACCGAGTATTTCAAGAAGATTCTGTATAACACCTTTTACTTTGAAGAAATCAAGTTCATTAGCTTTTGCTGCCGGAGTCCATTTGTCATTTTCAATATGACCTGTCATTGCACCTGCTATCATTCTGTACTCGGCTACACCTGTTGTCTTTTCATCAGCAGGATTTTCAATAAAATATGTTCTGCCCGTATCATATATTGAAAAATCTTTTTGACCGTTAGCAATATTGAGCTTTACTACATTTAAAATGTTTGGAATCATTGACTGTCTGAGCATCGTATGTTCATCACTCTGCGGATTGCATACTTTAACAGCTTTTGAGTCATCATATTTTACGCTGAATTCTTTGTACAAAGGATTTCCGACAAGTGATGATGTTACAATTTCCATAAATCCTTTGCCTAAAAACATGTTATGAATTTTTTTAATAATTTTTGCTTCCTGTGTGATTTCAGGGGATTGTGTATTTTTAGGCAGAGTCGGAGCTATTTTGTCATAACCGTAAATTCTTGAAATCTCTTCTATAAGGTCAATTTCTCTGTATACATCATTTCTTCTGAAAGACGGAACTTTAAATTTTGCAGCTATTTCATTCTTGCCGATTAATTCAAATCCGAGATTTTCAGATATTTCAACGCATTTTTCTGCAGGAATTTCAGAACCGAGCATTCGTTTAATCTGAGCAAATCTTAAGGTAATATCAATTTCCGGCAATTTATTTTCACCTGTTTCAACAATGCCGTCTACTTTTGCACCTGCAAGTTCTACCATAAGCTGCATAGCTCGCATTAGCGCAGGTTTTACCATTTCAATATCAACGCCTCTTTCAAATCTGGCACTGGCTTCGCTTCTGTAGCCTATGCTTCTTGCGGAACGTCTGTTCTGAGCAGGTGTAAAGTATGCAGCCTCGAGCGCAATATTTTTTGTATTATTATCAACTTCACTGTTTGCTGAGCCAAATACACCGCCTACGCATACAGCCTGTTCTTTTGTGGCAATCAAAACAGTATCACTGTTTGTTTTTCTCTCTATTTCATCCAGTGTTACTATGGTTTCGTTTTCATAAGCCCGTCTCACACACAGATACCCGTTGAGTTTGTCTCTGTCAAAAGCATGCAAAGGACAGCCGTATTCCAGTAATACATAGTTTGTAATATCTACAATATTATTTATTGCACGGATTCCGCAGGCAGTAAGACGTCTTTGCATCCAATCAGGAGAAGGCTTTATTTCAACAGCGTTTAATAATCCTATACTGTAATATTTACATCCTTCATTATCGAGTATTTCTACTTTAAATTTGTCTGTAGAATTATCCTGAGTGCTTTGCAATGGAGAAAACTGCAGTTTTTTATTAAATATAGCTGACAATTCTCTTGCTATACCAATTACGGACATTTCATCGCCCCTGTTAGCCGTAGGTGCAACGTCAAAAACAATATCTTCTTTAATATTAAGAAGTTTTTCCAGCGGCTCGCCCAGTTTTATATCGTTATAAATTCTGTTTAAGATAAGGATACCGTCTTCATCCTGCATCCCTTCCAGTCCAAGTTCATCCTGAGAACACAGCATTCCCTGT
This sequence comes from uncultured bacterium, assembly GCA_949296245.1. GTDB lineage: Bacteria > Cyanobacteriota > Vampirovibrionia > Gastranaerophilales > Gastranaerophilaceae > Limenecus. The sequence goes on along the minus strand of CASFNW010000004.1, from coordinate 34,295 downwards.
GACTCTATACCTCTGATTTTTGCAGGAGTGAGTTCAAACTGTTCTCCTGTTTTTCTGTCAAGAACCTTTGACCCTACAGAAGCGTAAGGAATTATCTGACCTTCTTTTATATTTTGCGCTCCGCAGACAACAGTTTTTTCTTCATTTCCGATATCTACCGTAACAAGGTGAAGTTTATCTGCATTCGGGTGCTGTTCAATAAGTTTGATTTTAGCGGTTCTTATATTTGAAAATTTCGCACCGGTTTTCTCAATATCTTCTACCTCAAGCCCGCTCATTGTAAGCTCGTGTGCAATCTGCTCGGGTGTAACGTCAGATAAATCAACAAATTCATTAAGCCATTCCAGTGAAATTTTCATATCTTATGTCCTTATCTTTTAATCAATCTCTACAACAGATTTTATAATAAAGAGAACATAATGTCATGCGCTAAATCCGAGAACTTATATAGCAAATTCCGCTCAAAATTTTCAAAACCGCGTCATTCTGAAGGAGTGAAACGACTGAAGAATCTTTTGTTTTTTAGATTCTTCGGGTTTCCACCCTCAGGGTAACTATTGCTTTTTGTAGCTTGCTTTATTGACGTTCACAAGGTCAAGTACTGCATTTCAAATTTTTAGAATAAAAATTTTCCATTACGTTGACCTTGTTTACATGTTGCATTCGTTATCACTCAGCCCCGCTCAAAATCCGCTATGAACAACCGGAATAACCGCAATTCAGACAGATAAAACAGCCTTCCCCATATCCCAAAACTGCACCGCATTCAGGACATTTGTGCTCTTCACCGACATGCTGAGCCTCGGGCAAATCTGCCTTTGGTGATTCAACAGCCTTGATTTCAGGCATCTTTTTATCTTCTTTTTTCTCAAGATTCATAGGCTGGAATTGTCTTGAGTTATTACGATATACAGTAATGCCTTTCAGGTTATTTTCATAAGCTAAAAGATAAGAATCAGCTACATCCTGTCTTGTTGCATTTTCTTCAAAGTTAACCGTTTTTGAAACTGCATTGTCAGTATGAAGCTGGAATGCAGCTTGCATTTTAACATGCCAGTACGGAGAAACATCGTGTGCGCAAACAAAGATTTTTTTAGCTTCTGCAGGAACTTCGTCACAATGAGCAAGTGTTCCGTCTATAGAAATTTTCTTCATTAATTCTTCTGAATAGAAACCGTGGTCTTTTGCATAAGCTTCGAATATAGGATTAACTTCAACAAGTTTTGTACCATCCATTACGTCACGAATAAATACAAGACCGAACAACGGCTCAACACCGCCTGAAGCACCGGCAATCATAGAAATTGTACCGGTCGGAGCGATACAGGTAGTTGTTGCATTTCTTATACCGAATTTTGCAATTTGAGCATCTAAATCAGCCCACATTTCATCTGTAATAATACCTGCTGATTTACCCTGATATTTATAAGTCAAGAAAGGTTTTCCGTCTCTAAAGATTCCGTCATAAACGCTGCCTTTGAAGTTGCCGAATCTGCCTCTTTCTTTAGATAATTCTATTGATTTAACTTTTGATTGATAATCAATAAATTCCATAATCTGAGAAGCAAGTTTTGTACCTTCTTCGGAGTTATATGCTATTTCAAGCTTCATAAGCATATCGGCCCAGCCCATTACACCGAGTCCGATTTTACGGTTATTTTGAACCATTTCTGATATCTGCGGAAGCGGATAGTTGTTGATTGCAATAACGTTGTCCAAGAAGTGAATAGCAGTTTGCGTAGTCTCTGCAAGTCTATCCCAGTCCACGCTATAGTTTCCTTTTTCGCCTTTCAGCATTAAACCGAGGTTTATAGAGCCAAGGTTGCAGGCTTCATAAGGAAGAAGCGGAACTTCACCGCACGGATTTGTAGATTCGATTTCGCCGATAAGCGGGGTCGGGTTGTCATAATTCATTTTGTCGATAAAAATAATACCAGGTTCACCGTTTTTCCAGGCACCTTCAACAATCAAATCAAATACTGCTTTTGCATTTAATTTACCAACAGGCTGTTTGGTTCTCGGATGGATGAGTTCATAGTCTGTACCCGCTTTTAAAGCTTCCATAAATTTGTCTGTAATAGCGACAGAAATATTGAAGTTATTCAGCTTAAAGTTGTCAGACTTGCAGTTGATAAAATCCAAAATATCAGGGTGGTCAATTCTCAAAATACCCATGTTTGCACCGCGTCTTGTGCCGCCCTGTTTTACGGCTTCAGTTGCTGCGTTAAATACTTCCATAAAGCTTACGGGGCCTGAAGAAACACCCATTGTAGAACGTACAACATCATTTTTAGGTCTTAATCTTGCAAATGAAAAACCTGTACCGCCGCCTGATTTATGTATCAATGCTGTATTTTTAACCGTTTCAAAAATACCTTCTAAAGAATCTTCAACGGGCAGTACAAAACAGGCTGCCAATTGTCCGAGTTCTCTTCCTGCATTCATCAATGTAGGCGAGTTAGGCATAAAATAACGTTTAGTTATAAAATTATAAAATTCTTTTGTTGATTTATTAACTTCTTCTTGAGTTGCGCCAAACTTTTTGTCTGCATCAGCAAGAGTAGATGCTACTCTCAGGAACAAATCCTCCGGTCTTTCGACAGGGTTGCCCTGTGCGTCTCTTTTTAAGTATCTTTTTTCCAAAACTTTGATGGCATTTTGTGATAAATCAAGTTTTTCTTCCGTGCAATCCACTTTTTTAATTCTCCCCAAATCTAATAACTATCTAATTAAAAATATTGTATAACAAAACACCATGACAATGCAGGCATGGACTACAGTTTGTTACAATAGTTAAATCATTTATCAAAACAGGTGAGATATATTCTTTTCGAAGGCTCGAATGGAATATATTTCACCTGTAAATTTGTTTTTGCTTACAATAAAATCACGTAATCCGATGCTGCAGTTGCCGCCTCGAGTATTCATGCCTCAGCGGTTGACTTTTGACTTTTTTGCCTCTCTGCCGAACAAAATTTGACTAAATGTCAAGTTTTATGAGAGGGCTTTGATTCAGTGCAAAATGTCTACACGAACAGTGAACAATTGACGCTTAAACATTTACCATTGTGCACCCTGATTTCTAATTTGGTGTCCTAAAATATTGCCATTCATTTGTTGAATAAGGAATTGCAAATCTCTTGTGATATTATCAACCTGTTTTGCAAATTCCCGCATTGAAGCAGGGGGATTGTTTTTAAGATTTTGAATATTTTTTATACACTTATCAACAGAAACATAACTCATTGTTTCGCGGTTGAAAAAAGAGCCTCTTCCCAGAGAAGATAAAAGTCTCGCATTATCAATATCAGACATAATAGCTTGCAGCAGGTATTTGGCATATGGTTTTGAAATAGCTTCTTTTTCTCTGCCGTTTATAACAAGACCGGAAGATTCCACCAGATATTTTGAGTCCATCAAATTACGATTAAACGGGTCACTGCCGGCTTCCATCATATTTTCAACTTTATTCTGGTTAGCCAAAACGCCCTGTGCAGCATGTAAAAAGTCCCTGCAAATTTCTTCTGTGGATATACCGTTCTCATGTTTTGATATATAATCTTTTATATCAAAATTTTGAAAAGCAGTGTCTAGTGCTTCATAAATCTTATTTAAATCGTTTCTGTTGTGAGTTGAAAACCTTAGCTCAAGTTTTAAGTCCTCTATGTAATCTTTTATTTGATTACTAATTTGTTTCATTGCTAAACTTCTAGGCCTGCCAAAAAAATCTTTGGTATCGAAAACAAATCCTGCAGGCACATATATATCTTGCGCAGCATTAAAGAGTCTGTGCTGGTTGCGGCTTACTTCAAATCTATCCTGGAAGGATTCATGCCATCCAGGTCCATGTCCTTTATGAGGTCCATGCATACCCGGAGGCGGAGCCATATGTGCTGAAAATTTGACAACATTGGCAATATCTTCACCATCAGTATGGCGCAGTAATTTCATTATTTCGTTTTTGGCATCATTAAGTCTTTGATTTACCTTATTAGGGTTTGTTTCATACTCTATACCGGCCAGAATCTTCATTGCACGCTGATATTCCGGCCTGATTTTATAATTCGGTACAAGAGCTTTTAATAAACCGATTGATGTTTGGTCATTTAAAAGCTGGCTCACAACCAAATCCGCTGTTTTTCTTTTTAACTCCTTTTCTTCTTGATTTGTAACGTGGCGGCCGCCTATTGAAAATAAAGAAGAAGCTTTTTTTGCAGCCGCATATAAATCACCGTACTGGTCTTTTACATCAGATGCGCGGTCAATCGTCATTGAAGAAATAATATTACTCGTTTTTCCCGGAGGATTTTCGGCTTGGTCATTAATTGAATTAATAATTTTATTAATTGAAGAATCACTTAAAACTCTTTGAATTAGCGCTTTTGCTTCTCCAATAGCATTTTTTACATTTTGGGGATCTTGCATATCGTTTACTCTAGCCAAAATTTTTGAGAGTTGTAAGTATTCAGAAGAATTAATAAAACTCGGATTTATCGTGTTAATCAAAATCAAACTATGATTAAGATATTCATTTACAATATATTCAGAGGCTTTATCCCTTATAATAAACTGCTCATCTGAACTTATAGAGCTGCCTCTTTGAGAAAATGAGGATGTTGAATCTAGGACGGTTTTGTATAAATCAACAAATTTTTCTCCGAGCCTTGATTTTTCAGCATCAAGCATATTTTTTGCTGCATTTCTGCCTTTGTCCATTTGTTCTGCTTTTTGTTTTGCGTATATTTCAAACTCCTGCACGGCATCAGACATTACAATTGTCCTGTCACCCTTTACTTCTTGCATATAACGTGCAAGAAATTCATTATCTATACCGTCTAAAAATCTTTCAACAGAATTTGGCGATACATTAGGATGTTGTCTGGAATAGTTTTGGGAAAATACTTCAATATATTTTTTCAGTTCCTTCTTTAAGGCAGCCATATCGTTAGGTATTTCTTCTCTCATACCATGTTTTTTTGCTGCTTTATAATTACGTTCGGTTTCTGCGCTCATAAGACGAATCTGTACATCTTCATCCTGTGAGTCGCCATTAATGCCGTAACTGTGCGATTGTTCCTTTTCTACAATTTCTTCATACTGTTCTAAATCAACAAACTGAATGTTTTTTACAAAAGGATTAAAATTAACCGAACCTGTCATATTTTCTCCGTATTCTTTATTAATGTTCCCTGCAAGCATGTATTCGACTTGTTTTAGAAAAAACTTTAATAAATTGCTTTAGAATATTAAGTATTGTTAAGTTGTCTTTTGTATATCTTTCTGAGACCTTCTCAGCGTTATTATAAAAATTAATTACAAAAGTTAACCTTTGTAATGTAAAAAGCAATTTTTACGAATAAAAATTGTTTTATTACAATATGAAGGTTAACAGGACAGGTTATATAAATTCGGGTAATAATACACCTTCTTCACATACTGAAGAAAGCAAACCCGTACATAATGAAGTTACAACGCCACGAAATGACTCTTCGGAATCGAGGAGTGCATTCGGTCGTGCTGTTGTGAACATGCAAAATCCCGGAACACGTGCGGCAGAGGGGGACTTGTTTGCGCTGCTCAATTCTATTGCTCAGGAGCAGGGCTATACCGTATACAGATTTTTTGAAAAAAATGCTGACGGGATTTGTGCACGGGCAAAAGCAGGCGATGCAATTGCGGGATGGAAAAACCTGTATAACGAAAAACTCGATATAGCCTGCTATAATAATGATAACGGCGAATTAAACGAAATCTATACACTTGATTCAAATACAAAAGAAGTAAATGTTTATGATAAAAACGGTGAACTTATAAAAACTTATACACCGGAGGAAATGAAATCGCTCTTTGAATATAAATATCATCCGGAATCGCTTCACGGATACCTCAGACACAACAGATACCGGTCTTTGATGTCAGAAGAAAATCTGTGGAATGTAATAAACACTATTGATAATTGCTTTAATTCAGCAAATAAAGCCGGCAGAATTGAGAAACCGACAGTAGTCTACAGAGCACTACAGGATAGCCTCACAGACAGTGAAAAAGCTATATTGTCCACTGTAGGCGCTGTATACAGAGACAATTCTTTTGTATCAACTACACAAAATATTGATACGGCAAAGAGGTTTAATACTTCAGGCAATCCTATTATGGAAATTACACTGCCTGAGGGTTCAAAATATCTTGATTTGGACAGACTATTTAACATTGACCGGCAGCACTGGAGAGAACAGGAATTCTTGCTTAAAAGAGGCAGTGAATTTATTATTACCGGCTATGACAGAGAAAACAATGTTATAAAAGCAAGCTATTTGAATAAATAAGCTATTTTATCTGGCGTCTCAAGTTGTTTCTGACACCGGACAGAGGACCGTTATTCGGGTTTCTCAGGTTTTGATAATATTTTTTTGCGTATGTAAAAGGAAATTTGGGAATCCAGCTGAATTTTAAATAAATTTCTACAGTATCAGCGCCCTGAGATAACATAAGCTCATCTATAGTCTGTTCATAAGCCGGAGACAGTGAAGACAACAGTTTTAAAATATAATCCATTACAGTAAGGCTGTAATAGCCGGACAATACGCCGGAATTTGAAACAAGGTGAGTTACTTTAAACTCCTTGTTATTAATCATTACTTTTTTTACATTGTCAGGAAGCTCAATATCGTCTTTTGAACTTTTTTCTATCTGGTACCATTCACCCTCATACTGCACCCTGAGCGATTTTGTATCAGGCATGTACATATCTTCAAAAACATTGTCCAGCAAGACATTGCCGTCAAAATCAATAATGCCGTATTTATATTTTTTGCAGGTCAAAAACATTCTGCCGTACAAAGGGTCAATAGAACTGTATTCATTCGGAATAATTGCTTTTCCTGTTTCATCATACAGACCGTAATCATTGTCGTTGCCGAATTTTGCATATTTGCCGAACACTCTTTCAACATGCCTGTATTTAGGTTCTACAAGGTAATTGCCCTCGCAGTCAATAAGACCGAATCTGTTTTTTTTCTGTACTATCCATGAGGTAGTACCCACACGTATAAGTTTTTTGTATTCGGGTTCTACTATAACATTGCCCTGTTTGTCTTTGAGCCCGAACAGGCCGTCTTCATTGAAAACAGTCAGGTCAGACATTTTTACACTGCCTGTAAGCTGTACATTTTCAGCCGCTGTTGCGCTGCATTGAAAAACAAGTAATAAACCCAATAATACAAAAATCTTTTTCATAACAGAATGATAACATAAGATAGGCATTATGTTATAATTTTTTATAGAGGAATTTAGTTGGATTTAAAGAAATGAAAAATTTATCTGTTTTTTTTAAAGCATTATCAATACTGGTTTTAATAGCTGCAATTATTGTATTGCTGGCAATAACTACTTATCTGAAAATTTTGCCTGCTGCAGTTTCTAATGAACATGTTATTAATTTTGTAAAAGATTTTGTAAAAGAATCAACAGGTGCTGAGCTTGTTCTTGATAAACCTGTTTTAAAAACGGAATTGTCGCCTCAAATAGGGTTTAAATTTGACAAAATGGCTCTTTCAAAAGACAAAAAAGAACTTTTGAAGGTGGAAAAATTTGATATAAAACTGTCTTTTGCAGAGGTGCTGAAGCACAGAATTATATTAAAGAAACTTTCGCTTGATTCTATTTTTGCGGATACAAACGGGCTTATGGCTTTAGCACCGCCACAGGAGCCAAAAAAAGAACAGACAAAATCAGACTGGAAAGTGTACTGGTTTGATTCACTTTTGAGTCTTAAAAAATGTGAAATATTATATGACCTTGATAAAGATACGCACGTAAAAATAAACGGCTCCAATATGCTTATTACAAAACAAAAAGAGCCGAAGTTTGTACGCTTTAATCTTGCTATAGATATAAATAAAGGCAAACACAATATCAAAATTACGCTTGATGACAGAGACAGAGTCTGCATTAAAGACAAAAAACTGCTTATAGAAAAAGCACTTCTCGGAATAAATGATTCAAAAGTCTATATAGATGCTTATGCTGACAGAGATAACAATGTCGGAATGACTGTATATTCAAAAACTTTTGCGGTTAAAAATGCTGTAGAGCTTTTGGAATCAGATCTTGTTGTTCCAAACGGCTCAGAAATGCCTTCATTTTTTAAAGACATGAAAGGCTCATTTGATTTCAAAATCAGTCTTACAAATAATGACATAAACGGTGTTGTAAGACTCAATAACGGTTCCTTAAAGATTATTCCTATGGCAAATCTGCCTGTTGTTGCAAATAGCGGGCTTATTAAAATATCAAAAGATGATGTTGTTTTATCAGACTTTAAAGGCTGGTACGGAACAAACAGAAGAAACAGCTTTGTTCTGGGCGGCACGGTAAAAGATTATACAAAGTCCGTTGATACAAATATAGAAATCACCGGTGTTGCAACAAATGATTTAACCCAGAATTATCTGTCAAAACTTGCAGGATGTAAAATTACACTTACAGGTGATTCCGGTGCAAAAATCATAGTCAAATCAAAATACAACAAAATTGATATGACAATGATGTTTAAAGTTGCAAAAGGAAAAGACATTCTGATAGAAGGTGCATCCTTAAGCCCTGTAAATTATGACAGAGCTGTTGTTGCTGATTTACATCTTGACGGAAATATGCTGAATATTGAATCAATCAGATATTTCATTGCAAAAGAATTAAACAAAGAAACAAAAAATGTAAAACCTATACTGACAATAGACGGCAATATGAATATTGCAACACTAAAAATGAAAAATATAGGTTTTGATATACCAAGACCTCTGCCAAGTGAATTTTTAAACGTTTTAATAGGGCAAAAACTCTTTAAAAACGGCACAATATCAGGCAATATGCAGGTAGTGTTCCCTAATGATATTCCAAAACTCATGGGAAATCTTGAGATGGAAAAGGTTCTCATCCCCAGCCAGAGACTTTCTGTCAAAAAAGCGTCCATGAAAACAGACAGAAATCTCATAAAATTAAATGCATCAGGAAGATTCAAAAGATCGGAATACGATTTTAAAGGTTATATAAAAAATGAACTTGTGTTTCCGATTGTGATTAAAGACATAAATCTTACTGTTGATAACATAGACGTAGAAAAAATCCTAATGTCTATGAACAACCAGAATACTGCAGCTGTTAACGCACAAAATAATAAAGCAGTAAATGCAGATGCACTTGCTGTTAAAAATTCCTCTGATGAAAATGATAATGATGCTTATACATTTAACACAGGTCTTTTAATTGTGGAAAGATGCATACTCCACGTTGTAAAAGGTAATTACAAAGAAATTAATTTCGGTAATTTGTATGCAAATCTCACTCTTGATAACAAAGGAATACTGCAGATTAAATCAAACAGATTTGACTTTGCAGAAGGTATCTCAAGTTTAAAAGTATACTGCGATTTGATGAAGCATAAATACAATCTGACACTCGGTGTCAAAGACATAAATTCTGATTTGATAGCCACTACCCTGCTTGCTTTAAAGAAAGAAATCTCGGGTAAAGCAAAGGGATTGATTGATATTTATACAGATGACACTCTGAAATTGAACGGCAGAATCCTTTTCGAAGTCGAAGACGGAACTATACAAAAAGTGGGACTGGTTCAGTATGCACTCAATTTTGCAGCATTATTCAGAAATCCGCTTGCAATGATTAGCCCGTCTACAATAATTGATCTTGTAAACGTTCCAGAAGGGAAATTTAAAAAGATAAACGGTAATCTTGTTATAAAAAATAATGTTGCCGAAAAAATAATGATTAAATCATCTGCACCTCAATTGAGTTCATTTATTGTCGGCAGATATGACCTTGAGACCGGTGATGCAACGCTAAGAATTTATACAAAATTCAGCAGCAAGAATAAGGGCTTTGCCGGATTTTTAAGAAATATTTCCCTAAACAGCCTTGCAAACAGAGTATCTTTGGGTACGGAGAGCGAAGCAAACTATTATGCATTGGAGTTGGAGCAATTGCCGCCTTTGGACGCTGACGAAAAAGACTGTCAGGTATTTTTAACCAAGGTTGACGGTGATGTACAGAACTTTAACTTCCTTTCTTCTTTGAAAAAGATTAAATAAAACAAATAAATTGTCCGAGAAAATTTTGCGATAAGAAGGACTCCGTTTTGAGTTGACTAAATGTCAAGTCAAAATGGATGGGAAGAGCAAATTTTTTGACAAAGCGAACACGCGCAACGAAGTGAGCAGTAGTGAGCCTGTCTCCGAAACTTAACGAAGTTAAGTTGTAGGTGAGTGTCATTTGTTCACTGTTCGTGAAGACATTTTGCACTGAATCAAAGATTCAGGCAAAAGAAGTCAAAGGTGAGCAGGTGCCGGCTGACCGCAGCCGGCACCTGCGACACTAGATTAGATAAAAAATAAAAGGCTGTTTCAGGGATAAACAGCCTTTCTTTCTGTGGTTACAAAGTGTGTATATAAACCACAGCTTTTGCTTGGTTCGGTCTTCCAACATTTTTATTATAGACAGGATATATTTGAATTTGATGACCCCGCAGGGCTAAATTAAGAACAACATTTCCTGTTTTAGACAAGATTTTCTTTAATAGCTAGAATCGCAGCCTGTGTTCTGTCTTCTACACATAATTTTTGAAGAATATTCTTTAAATGATTTTTAACCGTATGAATAGAAAGCACAAGTTCATCCGCTATTTCTTTGTTGGATTTGCCTGACGCAACAAGTTTTAGTATATCTTTTTCTCTGGCAGTAAGGTCAAAATCATTGTTTGTTTGTGATTTTATTGTATCTTTAATTATATCAGATTGAAACATTTGCAGTATATATTGAGCAATAGCCGGATCTATCCACATTGCACCGGTTAGTACTGAATTTATTACATTTACAAGTTCCTGAGGCTTAATATTTTTCAGGCAGTAGGCATTTGCGCCGGAGCTGAAAGATGCGATGACCTGCTTTTCTTCACTAAAAGAGGTTAGCATAATTATCTTTGTTTCAGGAGCAATCGATTTTATTTCTCTTGCTGCGTCTATACCGTTCATAACAGGCATGGATATATCCATAAGAATTATATCCGGAATATTCCCGCTTTTGACAAAATTAACGGCAGCAAGTCCGTTATCAGATTCAAAAATTTCAGCATCTTTTATATTTGATTTTAATCCGTATGCTGTTGTTTTTCTTGTGTGTTGATAATCTTCAACAAGAAGAATTTTCATAAATTAAATCCTCATATTTTAGATTCAAAAGGCAGTTTTATTGTAAACTTTGTATATTTATTCAGCTCGCTTTCTACATTGATTTCACCGCCATGCATAGCAATAATATTTTTGCAGACACTCAGGCCGAATCCGGACCCCAATTTTCTTTCCAAACTTTTTCCAGAATAATACTTGTCAAAAATGACTTTTAAATCTTCGGGAGCAATACCGTTTCCGTTATCTTCTATTGTAATAAAGACTTCTTTGTCTTCAAAATGAGCACCTACTTTAATACAATTTCCTTCGCATGTGTTTTCTATTGAATTTGAAAAAAGGTTTATAAACACTCTTGTCAGCTGGAACAAATCTGCATCAATTTTTGTCCCGCCTTTATAGATATTATTTATAAATTCAATCTTTTTATCCGTTAAAAGCGGTCTTAATTTTTCCGCACAGTCCTCTATAAGTCCGTACAAATCTACGGGTTCTTTTTTTAGTTTTAATTTAGAAGAATCAAAACTGTATGATTCCAGAATAAGATTTACCATTTTTAAAAGGTGCTCATTGTTTTTGGCAAGACTTTCCGCAAGTTCATATTCATTTTCCAGCCCGATTTCTTTAAATTTCTGTGAAATAAATTCAAGTGATTGAGATTGTGATACAAGAGGGGTTCTCAAATCATGTGTAAGGTTTGAGATAAAACTTTCTCTCAGTTTTTCTTTTGTATCAAGATTTTGAGCCATATCATTAAAGCTGTTATACAAACTTCTAATCAATTCAATTTTTGAATCCGCCTTGAGTCTGCAGCCAAAATTGCCTTTTTTAATCTGTGAAGATGCGGATGATAATGCCATAATCGGTACAATAAAGAATCTTTTAATTATCAAACCTATTACAAAACTGGAAATTATACCGACTATCAAAATAATCAAACCCGTAAGAATATTGTCAATCTTACCTTTAAAAGGTCGTGCTTCTACAGATAGTATAACCTTTGCAATTACTGTGTTTTTATTATTTTTTATTTCAATAATTTTGCTGAAAGAACCCGATGGTGCAAGTTTAAAAAATTTATCAGCCAAACGAAGAAAAATATCAGAGTCTTTTTTCTTTAAAAAATTTATATATTCAGGAGAATTGTATTCATAAATTTCTGTATTTGCCGAATAAACTTTAACCTTGAACGGTCCTGACGGATGAAGCTGCGGGAAGTCAACTTTTTGAGAAATTTTTAAACTGCCGTCGCCTCTGTATGGCAATATCGTAACCATATAGAGATTATTATTTTTCATTTCGTAATAAGAATACGGGGAATTTGATTCTTCGTCAGTATTTTTTGTAATCTCAACATTGTAATCCTTTAATATACTTTTGATTTTTTCAATACCATAATTATCTCTGTCCATAAAGTACATTTTTTTCAGGACATCACCTTCCTGGGCTTTCAAATTATTTTTTATCGTGTGTGCCATTTTATTGTATACATTGTTGAGCCCGTTTTTCATCATAATACTGTGGAAATGCTCCATTTGTGAGTTATTCCACGCAAACATCAAAATAAGCGGCAAAATAGCCGTTATCAAAAAGACTATAAAAAAGTATTTTGCAAATTTAAACATATTTTTAATTATATCTTAATCCATAACGATAATAACACCCAAAATCCTTGATAAAATAACCCTCAAGAGTCATATAAATAAAATATTGTTATTGTATTATATACTTCGAGAGACAAAACTTGAGTAATATACTACTTAGGCCCTGATGCTGCAACGGCACAGGGCTTTTTATTAATTTTCGGTATTGTTGGGATATATTGTAAATTTGTCTATTTTAAAACCGTATTTTGCCATTCGTTTTGCAACATTCAAATCCCTTTGGAGATTGTTCTCTTCGGGGTTAAGAATATACAATAAATCCTCATAATTCAGATTTTTATAATCTCCGTCAGCTTCTGAAAGCCATTCTTTTATTTCTTCCAAATATTCATTATAGAGCTGTTTTATCTTATATAGATTGATTTTTTTATGTGCAGAAATGGAAATTTCTTTATCCTGTCCGGTGGGTGTGTATGTTCTTTCTTCTGTCGGGAATTTTTTTGTAAGATTAAAAAGTTCTATATTGTCAGCAAGATTTTCAATCTCCAGAGAGTAAACTTCTTCATTCCCTGTAGAATCATACAGAACATCTGCCATTGCCTCTTCCATTGCAAGATATTTCAATCTTGATTCAAACTTGATGTTTGTTTTGGGCATTATAGCTAATCTCGCAATTGCTTTTATATCTTTCCTTTTGGAGCAGCAACTTTTGATAAAACTATCCAGAGTTACATCATCAGCATGTGTGCCTTTAAATTGTAAAGCCATTTCTTTGGCATATATATCCATAAAGTCTGCGGGAAGAAAATCAAATCTTTTTACAAACATAAATGCGACATATTTCAGTTTTTGGTCCAGTTCTATATCATCTTTTGTCTTTAACTCAGGAGTTATGTGTTTTTTTAGTTCAAAAGGCATATTCGCAAGAAATTTTTCATTAAATTTTGCTTTTACCGAGATGGGATATGCGCTTTTGCCAGAAAAAAGAATTAATGCGGATTTTCCGTATGACTGGATATAATCAAAAAGCTCTTTTTGAATTTCGGATGAATCATTTATTGTACCTGCATTATATGTATTTTGGGGATTCAGATGAAAATATTGATGCATAATATTGTTAATTTCATCTTTTGTTAAATCTTTTTTATAGTTTTCATACAAATTATTTATTCTCAGAGGATTAATTTTTTTATTATTAATTATGTGAAAATCAAATCTTTCTCCTGTCTTATGAGAAACTATAGACGCATCTTCTCCCCGTTCAAAGTGATACATAACAGTCTTTACATCAGAATTTGACAGCCTATATGCATCGGGATTTTTTGTTAATTCATATATAGAGTCAGCCATAGCAGCTTCTAAAGCTCTATTGTATCTGGCAATTTCAGATGATTCTTGCGCAATGAATTTTGCTATTAATACTTTTTCCTTTTCATCCAAATATTGTCCTCTTAAGCTCTTTGTCCAGGCTATTATTGCTTCTTCTGGAAGCATTTCCAGAACTTTAGAGTACATGTCATTATAGAAATTTTTCGGAATTGATTTTAATCTGCCGTATACATGGGAATCATAAGCTGCTTTAAATTCTTTTTTGTATAGCGGTTCGTTTTTTTCTGTAATATCTGTATTTTCAGACACCATATTAGATTTAAATTGTGCGAGCTCTTTTATTCTCTGTTTTTTATCTCGTATTATCTGTCTTTTGAGTTCTTCAAAAGTACCTCTTTGTATTGCTGTCTCAACTTTTTGATTTGATTCCCGTATTTTATAGCCAAGCATAGTTGCATAACCAGCATGTGTTTCCCAGAATTCGTTCATAACTTTTGACTGAAACCGGCTGAATTCCTGTGTGGAATAGAGTAAATCAACAGGTTTGTAAATCTGGTTTTCTTTCAAAAATAAAGACAAATCTTTTAGCAGTTCAATATTTTGATTCCAGGCATCAATCATCGCATAGCGGGCAGGCTCCGCACCGGATTTCATTTTTGAAATGTAATCGGTTTTCTCTTCCGGAGTCATTTGCTGCCATCTTTGGGCAAGTCTGCTCATTCTTTTTAGATGCAATGTATCTTTGTCAGCTTCTGAAAGCGTTGCTTCAAATATTTGTAAGTTTTTAGAAGCCCATATTTTAAATAACTCATCCTGGCTGAGTACTGTGGAGCCGATTTTTACACGGTTATTTGGTTTATTTTTTTGTATTTCATCAGATGTTTGTTCTGTATTTTCTGGAATTTGTTGTTTTTTTGTTGCACGATTCGATTTTTTATAATCTTTTAACATCTCAAGAATATTATCCTGCGCAGCAATAAGGTCTAATTTTTCATTTCTTGTGTGAGAATTCCACCAATTTTCAAAATTTTCAACGGATTTTTTTGCACGTGAGGTTCTTTCTTCATTAGTTAGTGAATTCCAAAACTCAATCTGAGCTTTGGAAATTGTATCACCCACCATATCTGAATATCCGTCTCTTGTGTATCTCAATGACTGCTGATATTCAAAAGCGGGCATCTTAATACCAAGAGCCTTCAGGGTAGAGGGATAAATATAGGGCGAATCAGGATTTTTGAATTTGAAGTCCGCTTTAAAATCAGGTTCTAAATCGTTTTCCAAATCTTTATTTATCTCTTCAATTGTTTTTGCTTCCAAGAATATCTTTTTTACAAGATATACTGTTAGATTTGTTTTGTCTTTTAAAACACCCATATCAGACAGTGCTAAAAGTTCTGCATCTTCTTTTGCTGCCTGTAATATACCTCTTGAGGCTTTTGTATCTTCCAGATTTTTAAGTTCCTGAAAGAGTATTTCCTCCGGAAACAATTCTTTTATGTCTTCTATACTATCTGCTAAGTGTAAATCTTCAAATGCCTTTTTCTGTGCTTCCTGCGGTGATAATGTCCTTTTGTCCGGTAATGATTCTACATATTTTCTTACAGTGTGCGGCATTCTGTCTTTATTCACGTCATAAAAACGTTCGAGCCCCTTGTCGACTCTTGCGCCGAACGAAAGTATATAATCGTTAAATTTTGCTCTTAATTCAAACTGTTTGTTATCATAATTGTAATTGTTTGTATTTGTAATGTTTTGGGAATTATCACGCTTTTGATGTTGAATAATATTGAAATAACTGTGAACCGGAGATATTTTCATACACACTTATACCTTAATATGTCTAAATTACACTTATTGAAAACAGAAAAAAGCTTATTTTTGCTTTATAAATATACAAGGTAAAGAAATTTTAACAAACAAAAACATATAACCTCTTGACTGAGAGTGCACTCCAAGGTGTAATTTAAAATTAAGAAAAACTAACCGACAATAACACAAAATAAAAAGGAGAAAATATGCAAATTCTGGATAGAATTAATTCCCCTCAGGATCTAAAAAAGCTCTCAGAGCATGAGATGGAAACACTTGCTCAGGAAATAAGAGACGGCATAATAAAAAGGGTAAATACTATAGGCGGGCATTTAGGGCCGGATTTAGGCATAGTAGAAGCAACAATAGCCCTTCACTATGTTTTTGACTCACCAAAAGATAAATTTGTCTTTGATGTATCACATCAGGTATATCCACACAAAATGCTTACGGGAAGAAAACAGGGATTCTTAGACCCGTCTTATTATTCAAAAATTTCCGGATATTCAAATCCTGCAGAAAGTGAACATGACCACTTTGTAATAGGTCACACATCCACTTCAGTCAGTCTGGCAACGGGCATGGCAAAAGCAAGAGACATAAAAAGTGAAAATTACAATGTAATTGCTTTGATTGGCGATGGCTCTTTAAGCGGCGGCGAAGCTTATGAAGGTTTTAACAATGCAGCAGAATTAAACAGCAACATGATAATCATTGTAAACGACAATGAAATGTCTATTGCTCCAAATCAAGGCGGTTTATACAAAAACCTTAAAGAATTGAGAGAAACTAACGGAACTGCACAGAACAACGTATTTAAAGCAATCGGCTTTGAGTATTTCTATGTAGAAGAAGGCAACAATATAAAAAATCTTATTCAAACTTTTGAAAAAGTTAAAAACATAAATCATCCGGTTGTTGTTCATATTCATACACTAAAAGGCAAAGGATACAAACCCGCAGAAGAAGATAAGGAAACTTATCACTGGCAGCTGCCGGGATTCCTCGAATCAAAAGAAGAAACGGCAGAACAGGAATCATATAATTCGATAACAAAAGATTTTCTGCTTGCAAAAAAACAGCAAAACGAGCCTGTTGTTGCAATAACAGCAGCCACTCCGGGTGTTTTTGAATTTAACTCTGATTTTAGAGCTAAAATGGGCTCTAATTACACTGATGTGGGTATAGCAGAAGAACATGCAATAGCCTATGCGTCAGGGCTGGCAAGAAACGGAGCAAAACCGGTGCTTGCGCTTATGAGCTCTTTTGTCCAAAGAACTTATGACCAGATGTCACAGGATTTGGCTCTTAATAATTCTCCTGCTACTGTTCTTATTTACTGGGGCGGAATCTCCAATGCCGATATGACACATCTTTGTACTTTTGATATTCCTTTAATCAGCAATATACCTAATATTGTATATCTTGCTCCGACAAACAAAGAGGAATATCTTGCAATGCTGGAATGGTCATATAATCAGACAGAACATCCGGTATTTATCAGGGTTCCTGCAGCACCGCTTGTTTCAACCGGTATGAATGATACAACTGATTATTCAATACTTAATAAATTTAAGGTCATAAATAAAGGTGAAAAAATTGCCGTAATAGCCGCAGGAGACTTTTTCTCTCTCGGACAGAATGTTAGAGAAGAACTTTCAAAATGCGGTATTGATGCAACTTTAATCAATCCTTGTTATCTTACAGGTGTTGATGAAGAAGTTCTTGAAAGTTTAAAAGATAATCATAGTCTTGTAATTACACTGGAAAACGGTGAAATTGACGGCGGTTTCGGCGAAAAAATCACAAGATTCTACGGCGATTCTGATATGAAAGTTCTTAACTACGGTTCTAAAAAGGAATTCACGGACAGAGTTTCTCTTGATGAATTGTATAACAGATATCGATTGAAAAAAGAACTTATTGTTGAAGATATACAAAAAATCCTTGGATAATAAATTATATCGGACTTTAGAAAAAACAGACCCGCATTTTATAAAATGCGGGTCTGTTTTTGTTATTAAGCTCTATGCACAATTGCATTGTTCTCTGATTTGTACAATACCGCAGCAGGGCATTATTGTATCTTCTTCTATAATTTCACCCACACTGTCAGCAACAATAACTCCTGATTTCGGATTTTTTACGGAATTAATATGTCCTTTTACATCAGCTTCCACTTCAGAATACTCAAAAGCTAAATCCGTATTTTCCATTGTACAGTTTATCAGTTTGAGATTTTTGCAATAGCAAAACGGCTGCGTGCCGATAATTTTGCAGTTTACAAGAGTAAGATTCTCGGAAAACCACCCTAAGTATTCGCCTTTTACAGTTGAATCCTCTACAAGAATATTCTTGCTGTGCCAGAATGCATCTTTTGTATCAAGTACAGAATTTTGTATATGAAGATTGTCCATATACTGGAAAGAATATTTCCCTGTCATTTTCAAATTGTTGATTTCAACATTATCTGTCTCAAACAAAAAATAAACAGAAGCAATTTCAGAATCATTTATCGTAAGATTGTTGCATTTCCAGCCGAATTCATCAGAGTGTATGAGACAGTTATTCATTTTTACGTCTGTTGATTCTCTGAGGCATTTTATGCCGTTTATTTTGCAATTGTCGATTTTTCCGTTTTTACAGTACCACAAAGGTGCTCTGGTTTTGTCATCCATAGAAGAATCACAGAGCAAAAATCCATCCGCGTGCCACATAGGGTATCTCAAAGAAAAAGAACAATCCTTAACTTTGTAGTTCCTGCATTCTTTTAAAACAGACTCACCGTCTGCATCTCCTGCAAATGTACAATCAGTTACCTCCGTATCTTTAATGTTATACAGAGCTCTTTCTTCATCAAATGTTTGATTCGAGATTAATTCTGTCATTTTAAACCATCCTTTCGGGGTAAATATTTTATTATTCTGCATGGGTTACCGGCAGCTATACAATGAGGCGGTATGTCTTTTGTCACTACACTTCCCGCTCCTATAACAGAGCCTTCGCCTATGGTTATCCCGGGCAGTATAGTGCAATCAGAGCCTATCCAGACATGTTTGTTTATTTTTATCGGTTCCGGATGCATATTGGGACGATGTTCCGGGTCAATATCATGGTTTAGCGTTGCCATTGTGACATTGTGCCCGATAAAACATCCGTCATCTATTGTTATACCGCCTTGGTCCTGAAACTTGCAGCACATATTTATAAAAACATTTTTACCTACGGTGATATTTTTCCCGCAATCCGTATAAAAAGGCGGGAAAAGCCGGAAACTTTTATCTACCTGTTTACCGGTCAGCTTTGAAAAGAGTTCATTGAGTTCTTCCGGTTTATGGTATTTACTGTTAATTTCAAAGGTTATTTTTAATGCCTCCTGAGCAAATTTGTCAAACAGCGGAAAAATTTCATCGTCTAACTTTACGCTCTTTCGGGTTTTCATATATTGCAAAAATTTTTCTGTATCCGTCATAATTCTTTCCTGACACTGTCTCATATTTATATTATTAATCATGTTTTAAAAATAGCAAATACTTATATTGAATAGTGGTTAATAACCGCAAGGCATATTTAAAAACAAAAAATTGTGATATGCTAAAAACTAGGTGCTTTATTCGTTTTAATAGATTTTAAAGGAGTGCTGATATGAATAATACGCAAACAATCAGACTGATTTATCCCCAATGGCAGGGAGCGAATATTGCCGGTATCTTGCCTGAGTTAAATACTGAAGATGCGTCAAAAGGGTATATGCTCGGCTCATATCTTTTAAACTTTCTAGCACCTGAAACAAAAAACAGAATTATAACAGTGCCTGTGTCTGAAAATATAAACAGAACCGAAGAAAACGGAATAATAGGATATAAAGAAATTTTGGAGCAGACAAAAGAAGCTCTCAGACTGATAGAAGAGGCAAATCCTGATAAAATTGTAACACTGGGAGGAGAGTGCTCTGTCAGTGTAGCACCGTTTTCTTATCTATTTAAAAAATACAAAGATGATACAGCTATGATATGGATAGATGCTCATCCTGACATTACACTGCCGGAGGACAAAACCTATAACGGCTATCATGCAATGGCGGCTGCGGCTCTTAGCGGCAATGGTGACAGAGAAATTATTTCACTGCTGCCGGCAAATATCGAGGCTGATAAAGTTCTTTTTGTGGGGCTTAGAGATTGGGAAAGAAAACAAATTAAAGAAAGACAGCAGGAATACGGAATTAAACATTTGACGGCAAAAGAAGTATCACAAAGTAGTACAAAAATTCTGGAATGGATTGCCTCAATTGGAGTAAAAAATATTGTAATACATTTTGATATGGATGTTTTAGAACCGTCAGAGATTATTCCGGCAGTCGGTGTTGCTCCAAATGGTATGAAAATTGATGAGGTTATAAGAGTAATAAATGATATTGCAAACAATTATAATCTTGTCGGGCTGACTATTGCAGAACCTATGCCGAGAATAGCAATAAAATTGCGGAATATGCTTGCTAAACTTCCTCTTTTAAATTAACAAAACTAAGATTTATTCTTAGCAGTTTTTTTGTCTTCGTACAGCAAAAAGACAAACGGCAGAATAAGAGCAACAGCAAGAGCAAAGTATCTGAATGTTTCGACATACCCCCACAGAGTTGCCTGCTGTTTCAGCATGTTGTATAGCTGCCCCTGCGCCATATGTACAGCAGTACTGTATTCAAAATTATGAGACATAAAGTTAGATGTGAGCGCATTTAGCCTCTCCATATATACATTGTTATTTTCATTCAAAAACTCGACCATTGTCATCTGGTGGATTTGTGAAAATCTTGAAATCATAGTTGTTGCAATAGATGTACCTATTGCGGCACCGACATTCTTTACAAGGTTCTGCAAGCCGGCAGCGTTTGTCTGGTCTTCGTTTGCGAGGGTTGCGCAGGAGATATTTGACAAGGGAACCATTGTAAGCAGCATACCAAAACCGAATGTAAGGTTTGGTATGGCAATGTTTGCAAGAGCAATGGATGTATTAATCTCACCAAACATTAAACTCCCGGCAGCCAGCACTATCAACCCTATAACAACTACGGGCTTAACTCCCAGCTTTATAACAAGGACTCCAGATAATATTGATGCAAGTAAGCATCCTGCGCCTCTTGGCATCATCGAAACCCCGCTCATAAAAGCGGAATAGCCCATCAAAGACTGCAGCATTGACGGTAATATTGAGGAGGATGCCATCATTACACCCATCAAAACGACCTGTCCCATTGTTCCTATTAAAAAATTATGATTTTTTAAAATAGACAAATTTATAAGAGGCTCGCTCTTTTCAATATTCTTTTTAACCTGAATCCAGATAAAAATTATCAGGCATATCATTGAAAAAGTAAATAATCTGCATATCCAGGGAGAGCCAAACCAGTCATTATCGTTACCTTTTTCAAGCACAACCTGCAGACTTAAAAGCCATAGAGCCATAAATGCGAAACCTGAAAAATCCATTTTTACTCCGGGTTGTTTTAGAGAATATGGCGGTTCTTCTATGTATTTAAATGAAAGATAAAAAGTAATGATACCGAAAGGAATATTTATAAAATAAATCCAGGGCCATGAGTATGTTTCTGTAATCCAGCCGCCTACAGCGGGTCCCATTATAGGGGCAAGAACTACACCCAGCCCGAATACGGACATGGCGGCGGGCAATTTTTCTTTCGGAAATATTTCAAAAATTACAGCCTGTGCTATAGGCATAATACCGCCGCCTCCGATGCCCTGCAATATTCTGGATACTAACATCATAGGCATGGAAGTTGATATTCCGCACATTATAGAGGCTACTGTAAATATAACAATACTTAGTAAAAAGTACTGTTTTCTTCCGATTAATTTACAGAAGAAATCTACAGTTGGAATAATTACACCGCTTGCCACAAGATAACTGGTGATAATCCATGTAGATTCGTGCTGGCTGACAGAAAAAGAGCCCGCCATGTGAGGCAATGCAACATTAGATATTGTTTCATCCAGTGCAAACATAAATATGGAAAGCATTATAGGGATCATTGCAATCCAGGGATTTACTTTAAAATGCCATTCTTCATGTGCGGGCATATTATTAGCCATAATTTTACCTTGTAGATTTATCTACATGTAGATTAAAATACAAAACTAATAAAATTGCAAGTTACTTTTTAATCAAATTTTATATTAAATTTTTCCACACAGTTTTTTCTGATAGTCTGCAGCAGATTAATGACATCATTGGCCTGAATATTTATATCAGGATTCGTCTCTTCTATATATCTATCAATTGCTCCCCTGATTTTATTATACAATTCAAGCCCTTCTGGTGTAATTATATTTTTTGTAATAGTTCTGGAATCTTGTCTTACTGGTTTTCTTACAATCAGCTTTTTTTCTTCGAGCGATTTTAGAAATCTGCCTGTATGAGCTCTTCCTTTTAAAATCATTTTTGCAAGATCTATCTGAATAATATCGGGTTTCAGGTATAAACAGTCGAGTATAATAAATTCATCCGGTGTAATCGGAAAATTACACTGTTCAAAATAACACTTTGTAGCCTCATGCAAAGCTCTTGAGGTTAACTCCAGTTCATAAGGTAGTGATTTTGTGTAATGCTCAACCATCTTTTTAATATATTATACAACTATATTATATTTTGCAATTTATTGCTAAAAAAATACCTCTGTAATTTTACAGAGGTATTTTTTTAATCATTATTGATACAAAGGTTTAAGTTTTTCTTCCTGCTGAGGGATTTTGCCTTCTTCAATCGGCAGATAAGCTCTGTAATCAATTACAGGGAAGCAGTTGTCAATTGATTCGATTTCCTGCAGTTTGCTATCGTCAATATTGCCTGATTCTATCATATCTGCAATTGTTTCGAACCTTTCGACATGTTCTCTAAACCTGTCTGTTGCATAGTCTTTTGCCTGCCATGTAGTGATAAGGAAAGGCCAGTCGGAACTTTGCAGCAGCAAGTTTTCTCTAGCAAGCTGGTTTAAAGCTCTGTGCAAAAGTTTATCTTCGGGAATTTTTTCGTATTTTGAAACAATATCAATAATACGTTTTTCACATCCGTGGATAATAGGCCACATCCATTCTGTGAGATGGTTTTGCCATACATAGAAGTGCCCCCCCTGACCCCATGAAGATTCAGGAATTTGAATAGCCTCGGTCGGCGGATGAGCCTGCAGATATTCGCCTGCAGTCATTCTTTCTACCTGAGGGAGATAGTTGTTGAATTTTCTTATTACCTGTTTAATAAATTCAACACCTTCAAACCACCAGTGTCCAAACAACTCTGTATCAAACGATACCATTACAAGACCTTCTTTATTGTGAGAAAGTTTGTAATCATTGAGTAAATGATAAATCAAAGTTGTGTAGTGATCAGAGTTTAAATTGACCTGAGACATAGCCAGAACCGGGTCATAAAGCATTTTGTCACCGAGGTCTGTAGTTGAAGAAGTAATTCTCCAGTAGTGAGCACCTGACTTGTCGTCTTTTTTGTGGAATTCTCTGTAGCAGCCGTCACCCGGGTATCCGTCGGCAGCAGACCATACCTGAAATCCTGCTCTGTCGTTTCTGCCCATTACGGCTACTTGCGCATCAGGCAGCCAGTAAGCTGAATATGTATCATATCCGGTTGGTTCTCTCTCCGGCAGTGGAATGTATTCAATATTTCCGTAAACACCGATTACACGTCTGTTACCGATGGAGTTACCGCCTTCTATTACATGAGATTCCGTAAAGAAGTATTCGATATCATTATTCTGAAGAGTTACTTCGATAGCAGGACGCCATTTTTTCTGTCCGTCTTTGCCAATAAACTCATAACCCTGTCTGTAGGCACATTCAGGAAGCCAGCAGCCTTTTGCTTTTTTGCCGAAAAGTCTTTTTGTAGTGTCGGAACCGATTTTGAACTGTGCATTCAGGTTTGTATCTGTAGCAAGCAGCGGTGAAAATCCGTGGGTTGCACCTGAAGTTGTAATTTCTATACAACCTAAATCCTGATATTTTTTGAATGCACTAATTAAATCTTTATGATACTTATTTACGAATGAGTCTTTAATGTGATTAAACCAGTCAAAATAGTATTTTGCAAGATACTTTAAGTGTTGGGAATGAGCCACTTCAGGATCGGGATATCTTTCCAAATCTTTTGAAATTGCGGCAATTCTGGTATCAAGATATTCAATGAAACCGTTTTGGAGGTGTTCATCGTTTAATTGTTCAGCGAGAATAGGCGTGATACCTACAGTTAATTTTGCTTTAATTCCTTCGTCTTCATATAATTCCGAAATTGCGTTTAACAACGGAACATAAGTTTCTGCCATACATTCATAGAGGTTTTCTTCTCCAAACGGCCACATACCGGCTTTTCTGTAGTAAGGCAGATGGGAGTGTAGCATAAATACGAATTGACCGACTGTCATAATGTCTCCTTTTCTCTTAATTGCGCCTTGACGCTGTGTTAGTATATATTTTATCGGTTTGGCTTTTTATAATCCGCCCCTGATTATACATAGTTATATCACAATTATAGATAAAATATAACCCTATAGAACTAATTCTATAGAGTTATATTTACAAAAATATAAAAAATATCTTGTTTTTATTATAAATCTTGAATGCAGTATTCATTTATTACATCGGAGCATGGTTTTTCAAAACCCGCAAGAGAGTTAAGAAAATGGGTTAATAATATACTTACATACTTGGGCGGCAAATCTGACAAATCAAGAACGAATTCATTAATACCGATTTTTTCAAGCTTTGGAACATAATCATACAAATGCAATATATAATCTTGAAACATGTGCATTCTGCAAAAACCGTCCACAACAAAAGGCAGTACTTTTTTTAAAGAAGGATCTTTAAGCGCATAATTTCCGTTGTGGCATGGCGCCTTACAGGATAATCTTGAAACAATCGCTGTATCGTTATTCAGCGGACATAGCCCCAATGACGGCACTCTGACATTGCCTGCTATTGTCAGTTTTTTGTTTGGGATTAAGTTTTTAACTTTTTTTATGCAATTTTTTATGTTTGTAATATTTTCAAAAGAACTGAAATCTATTGTATCTATAGGATGCAGGTTATTCAGACATTTTATAGACATGCTGTTTAAAAGATTAATACCCTGTCCGATTTCAACGGGAATCCTGTGAAGTTCGTCATCGTTTATAAATGCCCATAGGTATCCTATATTATTTATTATTATAGAAGAAGGAATCGGTTCTGTGAGACAGAGGTTTTTAACATATTCATATACTCTGTCAAAATCCCTTTCGATAAGAATTCTCGGCGTGCTTAGCTGCAGGTTAATGCCGTAATTAAAACAGAATTTTTTAACTTTTGTTATAATCTGATGAAAGCTGCTTTTTGACAGGTCTGCAGTATTTAAAATTTCACCGTGCTCGATTGAATAAACAGGATTAAAACCGACTTTTGCAATAAACTTTTTTAAATCATCCAGCTGCCCGATAGAAGAAAGACGCAAATTTATACGGGGCAGTTCTATTTGTTTGTAATCAAAATCTTTTTTCAGACGCGGACGCTTATTTTCCCATTCAAATTTTTGAATATTACGTGCAAATTTAAAATTTGCCCCCTGTGCACTCATCATCTCGCCGCAGAAATGATTGGTCTGATAAATGCTTTTTCTTACATGCTTAAACGGCAGCTTCTGGTTTTTAAATACTTTTGGCTTTGCAAGAATCTTTTCAACAAGCTCAATGCCCTCAAGTATTTCATCAGAGGTTGCAAATTTTCCTTTTATTACAACAGCATCTATTGCATTCAGCTTTTTAATATCCTCCGCACACCATGGCAGATTGTCTGAATCTATTGCAAGAGAAATATTTTTGTATTTTTTTATTTTTGCAATGTTCTTAAGATAAATTTCTTCAGTTATTATTACCTGATCAGCTTTGTGAAACATGTTTACAAAGTCAATGCCTGCAAGATTGTGTATATCAAAATATGAATCTATTATTACTTTAAAAGGCAGCGTATGTGTCTTGATTGCCTCAAGTATTGCAAAACTGTTTATAAATATGCCGTCAATTTTTGTTTGTTTCAAAAATGTAATAAATTTTTTAATTTCTATTAAATCTTCTTCCGTAATATTATGCTTAAAATTTACATAAATTTTGCAGCCGTTTTTATGCGCTGTTTCAATAAATTCATTTACATACTCAAAGCCATGCTCCGGATTGATAAATTTATGGTGGTATACATAGAAACTGCGGCATTTTACTCTTTGGATAAAATGTTCTATGTCCTGCGGCTTTTTAATCGGTGCATTTAGAATAATTTCATTCATTATTTAATTATAGAGTGTTTTTCTAAAAAAATAGTTGTATGTAAATGTTTATTAAGTATAATATAAATTAATATATAATTTTATGTATAGGGTAGAATTTGCGAATATAGTGTATATTGAAAATTCTTTTGTTATAAAAAGCCATCCATAAGAATGATATTATATAAATATACTGTACAATATTTGCCATAAATTCGATAGTGTAATAAAATTATAATAAAATAGACTGTTCGTATGTTTTACCGGCATTGGTACGGCTATAGAATTAAGGTTACAATAGAGTATGAAGAGAGTGTAAATGTTTGGAGAATTAGGTAATTCGGATATACATGATAATGAGCCAAATTATGGCTTCGATGAATTTTATAATAGCGGCGATAACAGTTACGCATCTGACAATGACAGATTATCCGCCTCACAGGATGAGGATCTTTGGGATGTAGGTTCTTATGATTCCGCACCTGCACAGGATAAGTCTGCTGAGAATATAACGCACAGCAATAATGTTCCTCAATCTAATTTTGAAAATAGTAAATCAGCTCAGAGTCAGTCCGCGATTAATACACAGGCTGCCGGTCAGACTGATTCGGTTTCTGTTTCAAAAAAGAAAGGCAGCGGATTATATATATTGCTGTTATTGTTAGTGTTTGTTTCTGCTGCAGGCATGTTTTTTTATAAAAAGAATATGAGTGCAGGTTCAGATACTCAGGCTGAACAATCAATGGGCGATTATTTTTATGACAAAGCTTCTGCCGGTGCAGATAGTGCTTCTCAGCCCGCAGCAAGCGAACCAACTGCTACGGTAGATGTGAATTTATCAGAGTCTCTTCCTGCAGCTCCAAACGAAACCGCAGCCGCTGAAAAATCTTCTGCTGATGCAGATAACACTTTACAAGCAGCTTCTGGCGAAAAACAAGAAAAGAAGTTGACACCGTTGGAAAAAGCAATGCTTAAAAAGAAGGCAGACGAACAAAAAGAAGCACAAACAGGAATTGGTGCAAAATCTGTTATTATTCCGGTTTCTGCCGGAGGCAGAGTCGATCCGTTTATGCCGTATATGCAGTCAAATCTACTGGCAAAACAGCCTAAGTTCGAGCTTATTGCACCGCCAACAGTTATTCCGGAGACTGACCCTGTTGTTGATGAGCTGGTACAAACTAAAATTTCCGGTATTATGTTTGATCAGATAAGACCTTCTGCAATTATAAATATCGGCGGCACAGACCAGCTTGTTCATAAAGGTGATATTGTAAACGGATACAACATTGTAAATATTACAAAAAATATGGTTGTAATTAAATATAAAAATAATATTTATCAGGCAACAGTCGGACAGACACTGGATGACGGTATAAATCTTAACCCGGTTTCAGGTTTGTCTAAACAATTCGGCGGTGCATATACAAAATCTGCCGGTAATGTAATTCAGTTTAATGCACAAAATACAAATAATTAATAGGAGTCATCAATAAATGTTTAATGACAAACAAAAAAAATCAGAAAGAAAGTTTCCGCTTTTGGGTGTGGGTGCCGCAACCATTGCTCTCGCTCTGACTTTTTCCATTGCAACAATTGCACAGGCACAAATTCAGGCTTCAATCACAAAACCTGTACTCAGAACAGAGTATAAAAGTTCCGGCAATATCAGTCTGGACGGTAGTGTAGAGTTGAACAACGGCAACAAAAAAATCAGTGTATCTTTAAGAGATTCTGACTTGAAACAAGCCTTAAGAATGATTGCGGATAAGGCAGGACTAAATATCATATTCCATAGTTCAGTAAGCGGTAATATTACTCTGGATCTTGTTAATGTTACCTTAAACGATGCGTTTAAAATGATAATGCAGGCAAGCGACTTATCTTTCTTTATTGACAAAGGTACATTAATTGTTATGACGAAAGATGCGAGCTTGAAATCCGATATCGGCAAACAAAATATGATGACCATCCAGGTTAAGTATGCTGATGCGGCAAAGGTTGCAGACTTTTTAAACAGCAATGTCTTTTCGACTAACAGACCCGGATTGTCAAATAACAAAATAGTTGTTACTAACCCTGTTACAAATGAACTTATTATATTTGGTACAAAAAATGACTATCTGATGGCTCAGAAAGTTGTATCAAAAATTGATGTTGAACCAAAGACTGTTTCTTACAGAGTTAACCATACTACACCGAAAGAGATGGCTACTTTGATTTGCCAGTCATTGTTCCCGACAGCAACATCATCTGGTTCTGATTCAGGTGACGGTGCTTCTCAAGACGGTGGAAGTGATTCATCGTCCTCTTCTTCCGGTTCAGCAACAGGCGGTGCATCTTCACTTGGCGGCTCATCATTAGGCAGCGGTTCAGGCTCATCAACGGGCAGCGGCTCATCATCATCTTCTTCGGGCAGCAGTTCTTCGGGTGAAGAAGACACAATATCTTTAGGTGAAGGAAAAGTTGCTTGTACTATTAAAGGCAGTGCAACCGCAAATACCCTAAAATCAATAGACAGCTCTTCTTTGACTGTTACGTATTTCCCTCAAAAAGGTACGATTAATATAACAGGCGGTTCTGAAGCGCAGGCCGAGATGGTTAAGAACTTTATCAAAGCTAATGATGTAAAACAACCGCAGGCTTTTGTGGAAGTACAAATAGTAGAACTCTCAGAACAGGGCTCGAAACAGTTTGAGAACTCGTGGACGTTATTGACTCCGTTCTTCTCAGGTCAGTTTGATGGTGAGAGTGGTTTGCGTCCGTATGATAATACACAAATGTTCTTTATGGGCTCGCCTTACACCGTAGCAACACAAAGCTCAAGCAGCGGTGACGGCAGCGGTGATTCCGGACAGTCTCAAGCTGTCAGATATTACAGATATCACGGCAAAAAGACTCTTGCATGGTCAATTAACTACTTAATTGAAAGCGGTAAAGGCAGAATCCTTGCTAATCCAAAAGTTATGGTAACTAACGGTAAAAAATCCCTTATCAACCTGACATCTGACTATATCAAATCAACTGATGAAGAAATCATGACATCAGGTTTGGGTACTAGTGTTGCCGGTGTATCAAGAACATATGAAATCGGGGAGGATAATGGTATTTCCGTAGAATTGACTCCGTTTATCAGTCCTGACGGATATGTAACAATGAACCTCAGGCCTGAATATGCTACAATCCAGCCAAACGGTGAAAAAATGAGCCCGTCTTCTACCGGCCACGGTACAATTATTGCTGCAACACTGTTACAGAGAAGAAATCTTGAACTGTCCAATATAAGAATCAAAGACGGTGAGACTCTTGTACTTGGCGGCTTGATTCAGGAAAGAGAGTCAAAAAATATCTCTAAATTACCGTTCCTCGGTGATTTGCCGTTAATCGGTTCAATCTTCAGAAGCACAACTACAAGCAACGAAAAGAGTGAGCTCGTAATAATGATTACACCTCATATTATTACAGATACTGAGGATGTAGCTTCAAATACTGAAAATCTTTAATTATAGAAAATTTCCCTGCCGTGATTGATTTCAAGATATAGATTTAAATTACGGCGGGGAATTTATAAAAATTATGAATTCTGAAACTATAAACAAAATCAAAAACAACATAAATTCTAAATTTGCTTCGGTTTTTACTAAAGATGAATTGTCAGCAAATAATTTTATACCGATAAATAAACAAGGCGGGTTTTTCTATATTGCAGCAAAAGATGGAGCAAATAAATCTGATATTGCAAAATTTGTTGCGACAAAAGATGCTGATACTTTAAAATATATTTCTTTGGACGAAGAGAGTTTCAATTTCCTTTTGGATTATTATATTTCTGAGTTTTATTCAAATGAAACGCAAAGTAATATTGAAAGCAATTCTGTAACGACAGAACTATCTTCTCCTGATTCAGCACCTGCAAAGTCAAAAAAAGCGGATTTAGAGACGGTTCACCATTTTAGTCCGGACTCGTCTAAGAAGCGAATCGGCGAAATCCTTATAGACAGCGGAGAATTAACAGAGGATCAGCTTGTTGAAGCATTAAAGCAAAGCAAAAAAACAGGTACTCCGATTGGTTCTATGCTTGTATCACTAGGCTTTATTACTGTAGACCAGCTGAAAGACGCACTGTCAGCACAACAAGGCTTTCAGCATGTTACAGCCCAGCAGTTAAATATTTCTGAAGGAACTATAAAAATCCTGCCGGAAGATTTTATTAAAGAAAATAAAGTCGTTCCTTTGTATTCTGATGGAAAAATTCTTGATGTGGGTATGGTTAACCCAAACAATAAAAAGGCATTAAATGAAATTGTTTACCTGACCGGTATGCGCCCGAGAGTACTTTTGATGAGTTATATGGAATTCAAAAGTTGTATGGCGAAATATTTCGGACGTGCAAGAAAAGAAACAAAAGAAATAATCAGAAAAATTGAACAGGAAGCTCTTGAGTTCGAAGTCGAAGAATCATTGTGGGAACAGGTAGAAAGAGAACTCGAGGATACTTCAGGCAACGTTGCAAACTTTGCAACAAAGATTATTACCGACGCAATTGATTTAAAGGCATCAGATATCCATATTGAACCGAGATTGGATTGCTATACGGTTCGATACAGAATTGACGGTATCTTAAGAAGAGTACTGGATTTGCCTCAAAAAGTTGAATCTTCTTTGATTGCTCGTTTTAAAGTTCTTTCAAGAATGAATATTGCAGAACACAGAAGAACGCAAGACGGTACTTTTACTGTTAAATATAACGGCATATCTTATGATTTTCGTATTAACACTCTGCCTGTTGCCGGCAAAGAAAAGATGGTTATCCGTATTCTTGCGCCCGCTGCAAGTATCAAAACAGAAGACAAAGTCATAAAACTTTCAGGCGGCACGGAAGAAGATCTTGAGCGTATCAATAAGATGGTAGCAGCACCAAACGGAATTATTCTTGCTGTAGGTCCTACAGGTTCCGGTAAAACAACAACTCTTTATTCGGTATTAAAAAGTTTGAATAGCGAAAGCGTAAACATTACAACTCTGGAAGACCCTGTAGAAATTAAGATTGACGGATTGAACCAGTCGCAGATTAACCCTAAGGCGGGTATTACATTTGCAAGCTGTATGAGAGCTATCTTAAGACAGGACCCTGATATCATACTTATCGGTGAGATTCGTGACTTTGAGACGTTAGAAACTGCTATTGCAGCTGCTTTGACAGGTCACCTTGTGTTGTCTACACTTCACACAAACTCTGCTGCAGCAACAATTACCCGTTTGATTCAGATGGGCGCTGCGGATTATTTGATTTCGTCTACTCTAACAGGTATTATTGCCCAGCGTCTTGTAAGACGTCTTTGTCCAAAATGTAAAGAAGCTTATCATGCTTCATTAGAAGAGGCAAAATTGGTTGTTGCAAACCCTGATGAACAACAGGAATTTATGAAACGTACAATATACAGGCCCAAAGGCTGTTTTGACTGTAACAATGAAGGCTATAAAGGTCGTATCGGGTGTTATGAAGTAATGTTAATAAACAAAGAAATCAAAAAAATGATTGCGCATTCAGCCCATGATGTAGAGATAGAAGAAGCTGCAGTCGGTATGGGGATGAAAACCTTGCAGACTTCATGTCTCGGACATATTTTAAGAGGTGAGACAACAATCAGCGAATTTGTTCGTGTATTAGGTCCTGTTACTGAATAAGGTAAATAAGATATGACGATATATAATTACATAGCATTAAGAAATCAATCAGAAATAGTTAACGGTAAAATAGAAGCTGAGGACGTAAAAGCTGCCCGTGAGGCAATTCGTGCACTCGGTTTAATTCCTACTAAAGTTTTCGATGAAGGGAAAAAGGCTGCTGCTCCAAAGGTTAGATTGAGTCCTTTATCTTTGCAAGAATTGATAGATTTTACAGGAACTTTCCGTACTCTTATAGGTACAGGTGTACCGATTATCGAGGGGCTTGTGTTCCTTGAAAAAGATGCAGTATCTTCAAGAATAAGACTTCTTGCAAGAGAAATCAGAAAACAGGTCATTGCCGGCGCGACATTTGCTGATACAGTTGCAAAATACCAGGAAATTTTTGGAAGTATATACGTAGGTTTGACAAAAGCAGGTGAAGATTCCGGTGAAATGGAAAAAACACTCGATCGTTTATCGGAACTTTTGAAAAAACAGGCAGCTATCAGAGGCAGGGTAATAGGTACATTGATTTATCCTTGCTTTGTAATTTTACTTGCTATTGTTGTAGTTACTGTCATGCTTATGTTTGTATTCCCTGCATTTAAGGAAATGTTTGACCAGTCAGGAGCAAAGCTCCCTATGGTAACTCAAATTTGTATTGATTTAGGTGAATTCTTAAAAGAATACTGGTATTTGACTTTGATGGCACCATTTTTAATAGGCGGCTTGATTTATACTGCTTTTAAAAACCCGGTTTCCAGAAGAATACTCGATGATTTCTTTCTGAAAGTTCCTTTGATTGGTGACATGTTAAAGTATGCAAACTTTTCAAACTTTATTACAGTAATGTTTGTTGCGTATGAAGCAGGTATTCCTATTGTAGACTGTTTACATCTTGGAAACTTAACAATTGATAACAGAACAATTAAAGAAAGGATTACTGATGCCATAGGTAAAGTACAGCAGGGTATTCACCTTTCGACAGCATTGCGTTCTGCTAATATTATACCGTCTATGGTTCTGTTTATGATTGCAACTGGTGAACAAACCGGTAAATTGGGTGAATTGCTGCATCAGAGTGTTATATTTCTTGACAAAAAACTTGATGATATTATTGATGCTTTGACAAAGATGATAGAACCTTTTATGCTTATAGTTATCGGCAGTATAGTAATGTTCCTTGCTCTGGCATTGTATCTGCCATTGTTCCAGTCTTATCAAATATCGTAGAAAACTTATATAAAGGATTTATGCATGAATAATGAAGAATTTGAACATTTTGAAATAGAAGAATTGGGCGATAATGATTTTACAAACGGCGTCTGGTCGGAACGTGTACTTGTAATCACTCAGGATTATGAGATAAAGGGTTCTGTATTCATGCCAAAAATCGGTAAAAGAAGCCGCGTATTGTCTGATATATTAAACGGCAAAAAACGTTTTGTAGCGATAAAAGATTGTGAAGTATCATACAGACAGCTGCCTAACAGGCGTACAGAGTTTCATGATTTTGTTCAATTGAATATAAATTCCATAATAATTTTAAGACCAACTACTGATGAAGAATAATTTTATTTCTTTAATTTAATATTTATTCTCACGTGGAATCCAATATTTATAAATAAAATTAATTGAGAGGCTGTTTTGTGCAGCCTCTTAATAATTGCTTTTTTTAGTAAATTTGATAATAGCTTATTCATTTAATTTTCAAAACTCATTGTTATACGCGTAGTTTGTCATGTGGTTATTTTATCAAAAATTGAATTTAAAGCATTACATTTATGATATAAATCTAATAAATAGCTTTTAATCGTATAGAAATCAGCGTTTAACACAGATAAGCTTAAAATATGATAAATGTAAGAAAACAAACCGGTTTAAAAATAAAAGCAATGCGTCTTTCATTAGGTATGAGTCAAGAACAATTTGCTGAAAAAATAGGCATAAATTCACAACAATTAAGCAGAATAGAGTGCGGAAAATCATATTTAACTTATAAAGTACTGGAAGCTTTATGTGATACATTTGATAAAGAACCTCAATATTTTTTTACGTACAGAGAGATAGTACCCGTTAAAAATGATATTGAAAGGATAAATTTGATAAACAATCTTATGCAAGAACTGGATAGTGAAGAAATTATATATATTGAAAAAATTGTACGCGCATTTGCTCAATAATTTTATTAAATTTAAAACAAAATGCTTGATTTCAAAATTTGTCTATGTTGTAATAAATACACACATCGGATTCAGATAAAGTGCGGCTGCTAGCTCAGGTGGCCAAGAAAGCGAAAGCTTTCGAAGTTAGATAAAGCACGGAGCGTGCGCTCTAACACTGAGTTGAAAAAAGAATATGTGGGCTGCTGCTC